>CAMAQU010000062.1 GCA_945860425.1 Sphingomonas paucimobilis | reverse complement strand
GCGGGGCTTAAATATTTTGTGCTGGGCGCGCTTGCCTCTGGCATCCTGCTTTATGGCATCTCGCTGCTCTACGGTTTCTCCGGAACGATTGACTATCACGGCGTTGCAAAAAGCTTGGCCGATGGCGTCAATATGGGGGAGCTGTTCGGCATTGTCTTCGTGCTGGCGGGCCTGTCCTTCAAAATTGCCGCGGTTCCGTTCCATATGTGGACGCCCGATGTCTATGAAGGCGCACCGACGCCCGTCACCGCCTATTTCGGCACTGCGCCGAAGGTTGCCGCTGTCGCGCTTTTGGTGCGGGTCAGCATTGAGGCGATGGGAAGCGCAGTTTCAAGCTGGCAGCAGATCCTGATCTTTACGTCGCTCGCCTCCATCATCTTGGGTGCCGTCGGCGCAATTGGGCAGACGAATATCAAAAGGCTGCTGGCCTATTCGTCGATCAACAATGTTGGCTTTGTGCTCGTCGGCCTTGCCGCAGGCACAGAGGCAGGCGTTGCGGCCACGCTGACCTATATGGTCATTTATGTTCTGATGACGCTGGGCAGTTTTGCCTGCGTTCTCCAAATGCGGACGGCCGATGGCGTTCATGTGGAGGATATTCAAAGCCTGTCGGGCCTGTCGCGTCGTCAGCCCGCGCTGGCCGCTGCGCTTGCAATTTTCATGTTCTCGCTGGCGGGCATTCCGCCGCTGCTTGGCTTTTGGGCGAAGTTCGTGGTGTTTGATGCTGCTGTTGCTGCCGGGCTGATGCCGCTTGCTGCCATCGGCATTGCCGCATCGACCATTGGTGCGTTCTATTATCTGAAGATCGTCAAGATCATGTATTTTGATGAGCCTGCAGAGGCATATCACCCCGTCACCAGCTATGTGGAAAGTGGCGTGATCGCTCTGACCGCTGTGGCGGTGTCGCCCATTGGCTATCTCGCCATCCCGATGCTGGGGGCGGCAACCGCGGTTGCTGCAAAGGCGCTGTTCTGATCGATCTCTTCCGCTCGGTTGAGGAGACGGGATCGACCAATGCCGATCTCCTCAATCTCGCGACACAGGGCGCGCCGGATGGTCTATGGCTCCGCGCGGATCGGCAAAGCGCCGGTAAGGGCCGTATGGGCCGGGACTGGCAATCGCCCATCGGCAATTTCTACGGCAGCACTTTGGTGCGGCTGCGTCCCGAAGATACGTTGGCCCCCACATTGGCTTTCGTGGCGGCGCTAGCCGTCTATGATGCCCTTAAAGAGGTCGCCCCACAGGTCGATCTGCTGATCAAATGGCCGAATGACATCCTATCCGGCGGGGCCAAGATTTCGGGGATTTTGCTGGAGCGCCGCGACGATGCCGTGATCATCGGCATGGGCATCAACCTTGCCTTTCATCCGCAAGTGCTGGGCCGGCCCGTGACGAGCCTATCTGCATTGGGCGTGAAGCCGCCCACGGCGCGGGCGTTTCAGCCCGTGCTTGCCCGCTGCCTTTCCCATTGGCTGGGTCTGTGGCGCGGGGGAGGTTTGCCGGACATATTGGCGGCTTGGCAGGCGCGCGCCCATGCCAAGGGGACGTCGCTGTCTGTCCATCTGCCCGAGGGACAGAGCATTGAGGGCGTGTTCGATGGCCTTGACGCACATGGGGCGTTGCAGCTGCGCTTGGCGGATGGCGCTGTCCGTGCCATTCATGCGGGCGATGTGTTTTTGATTTGATGTAAAGGGTGGGGCAAATGCTGCTCGCAATTGATGCTGGCAATACGAACATTAAGTTCGCGCTATTTGAAGGTCTGGAAATCAAGGCCCGCTGGCGGATCGCAACCGATGCGCGGCGCACGGGCGATGAATATGCCGTCTGGCTGCTGCAATTGCTCGACCTAGAAGGCGTAGATCGCGCGGATGTAACGGATGTTATCATTTCCACGGTTGTGCCGCGCGCGCTGCATAATCTTCAGGTGCTGTCCTCAAAATATTTCGGCTTAGAGGCGCTGGTCGCTGGGCGCGGCCCCGTCTCTTGGGGGCTAGAGCTGGATGTCGATGAGCCGCAAAATGTGGGGTCGGATCGGGCGTGTAATGCAACCGCCGCCCATGCCGCGCATCCCGGCCATCTGATCGTCATCAGCTTTGGAACAGCCACGACATTTGATCATGTGACGCCCACAGGGGCTTATCGTGGCGGGATTATTGCGCCGGGCATCAACTTGTCGCTCGATGCACTGGTGGCGGCGGCGGCCAAACTGCCACGCATTGCGATTGAGGCCCCGGCGGATGACAATGTGATTGGCCGTACGACCGAAGGTCAGATGCTGATTGGCGTTTATTGGGGCTATGTCGCGATGATTGAAGGGCTAATCACCCGTATGAAGCGGCAGATTGCAGACCCCGTCACTGTCGTTGCAACGGGCGGACTTGCGGTCTTGTTTCAACAACATGCCCATCTTTTCGATGCCGTTGATGGCAATTTAACGCTCAGGGGACTTGCGCTTCTCTACGCGCGCCGCGATGGCAGGGTATGACTCACCCAAAAAATGAACTCCTCTTCCTCGCCCTAGGCGGGTCGGATGAGATTGGCATGAATGTTAATCTCTATGGCTGCCAGGGAAAATGGCTGATGGTCGATCTTGGCATCACCTTCAGCGGCAACGAATATCCGGGGGTAGAGATTGTCCTGCCGGATCTTGAATTTATTGAATCCCGCAAATCCGATTTGCTCGGCATCGTGCTGACCCATGGCCATGAAGACCATATTGGGGCCATCCCCTATCTGGCCGCAGACCTTGGCGTGCCGCTTTATGCGACCCCGTTCACCGCGGGTTTGATCCGGGGGAAGTTGGAAGAAGAAGGCCTGTCCCAAGAGGTGGAGCTGCGCATCTTGCCGATGGAGGGAAGCTGCACCATCGGCCCCTTTGGCTGTGAGTTGGTGCCTTTGGCCCACTCTATCCCGGAAATGAGCGCCGTTGTTATCACAACGCCCTATGGCCGCATTTTTCATACGGGTGACTGGAAGCTGGATGAGACGCCGGTCATTGGCACGCCCTCGACAGAGGCGCGGCTCAAGGAAATCGGCGATACCGGCGTGCTGGCGCTTGTGTGCGATTCCACCAATGTCTTTAATTCAGAACCAAGTGGTTCAGAGGGCAGCGTCTATCCCGATCTTTTGCGCAATGTTCAGGACGCAAAGGGCCGGGTTGTTGTCACAAGCTTCGCCTCAAATGCCGCCCGACTGCAGACGCTGGCCAATGTCGCGCGCAAGGCGGGGCGTAAGCTGTGCGTAGCGGGCCGCTCGCTCAACAGGATTTTGTCGGTCGCGCAGGCGACAGGCTATCTGAAGAACCTGCCCGACATGGTCGATATGAACACGCTTGACCAATATCGGCGCAATGAGGTTCTGGTCATCGCCACCGGCGGGCAGGGGGAAGCCCGCGCCGCGCTGGGCCGTATTGCCGAAGGATCGCACCCGATTAAGCTGACCGAGGGCGATACAGTTATCTTCTCGTCCAAGCAGATTCCCGGCAATGAAGTGGCGATTGGCAAGGTCATGAACCAGTTGGCCCACCGCAATATTCACATGGTCACGGAAAAGCAGGGGCATGTGCATGTGTCCGGCCACCCGGGGCGGCCAGAATTGGCCGCACTTTACGGCTGGGTGCGGCCTCAGATTCTGCTGCCCGTTCATGGCGAACGCCGCCATATGGCGGAACAAGCCCGTTTCGGCCTGTCTCAGGGCATCCCGCAGGCGATTGTACAGTCCAATGGCGATGTTGTGCGCCTGGCCCCCAATGGCCCCGAAATTATTGGTAAGGAACGCACCGGACGTCTCATCCTTGATGGCGATGTGATCTTGCCTGCCGATGGCGCGACCATAACGGAACGGCGCAAGCTCGCCTTGCATGGCGTTATCTCGGTTGCCGTTGCCCTTGATAATGCAGGGCGTGTCTTTGGCACGCCATCTTGCCGCTTCATGGGGATTCCGGTGGAGGAAGACCGCGTCGAGTTTTTGGATGCGGCTTGTGCAGCAGCCGGAAAGGCGGCGGCCTCAAAAGAACGCGATGAAGCCAAGCTGCGCGAATCGATCCGTCTGGCTGTGCGCCGCACGGCGACCGAATGGACGGGCAAGAAGCCCATTGTCGAAGTGCTTTTGATCAGACAGGGATAATCGTCATGAAATGGACCTCTATTCTCGCCATTTACCTGTTGTTCTGGGTGATGAGCGCCTTTTTGGTTATGCCTTTCCATGTCCGCACCTCTGAGGAAGAGGGTAAAGACCTTGTTCCCGGACAGGCGGAAAGCGCGCCGCATGAATTTCGTCCGCGTCGCATCGTCCTATGGACGACGGGCGTCTCAATCCTGTTGTTCGGGCTATATTACCTTAATTATGTGAACCAGTGGATCACGCCAGAATTGCTGGACTTCACCAGCTAATTTAGGGGCCACATTTCGGGTTAGCCGCGCAGCCGTTCAATCGCTTGAGCCAGTGCGACATAAAGCTTGCCCGCATCGGAGGACACCAGCGTCACGCTCAGCGCGTCGGCATCGCGCGTTGAGATCATATTGCGCAGCATGATCTCAAAGTCCCGGACATAAAGGTTTACCTGTTCGCGGAACTCATCATCATCGGCATAAAGGCGGCGGACTTCGCGCGCTTCGCTGCTGTTGAGCAGCCGCACGGCTTGCCGAGTGAAGAGGCCCGTTTCGCCACGGACATAGGCTGACCATGCCTTGCTGGAGACGTCGGCAGACAGGATTTTGGCGACGCTGAGCGCGCTGCTGTCCATGGCTTCGATCAGGCGGGCCATGCGGCGCGCAAATTGCGCGCTGTCGCCGCGAACGGCCTCATCCTTGGCATCGTCGATGCGACTTTCCAGGCCAAGGCTTGCGGCCGTAATCGCTGCAATGTCCTCGGTCAGTTTCTGGGTGGCAGCGCGGGCGGCGGCAATCGCCTCTTCCGCGCGACGGGCGATAAGAGCCATCTGCTCTTCCACCGGACCAGATAGGGCGGCTTCCAAAGCCTCGCGGGCCTGTTCGGCAAGCTTGGCAGACGCTTCTGG
Source organism: Sphingomonas paucimobilis (assembly GCA_945860425.1). Classification (GTDB taxonomy): domain Bacteria; phylum Pseudomonadota; class Alphaproteobacteria; order Sphingomonadales; family Sphingomonadaceae; genus Aquisediminimonas; species Aquisediminimonas paucimobilis_A. The sequence continues at coordinate 3,285 of CAMAQU010000062.1, read as the reverse complement.
CACAACATTGTCCAACGCCGTGCGGGCATGTTCTGCAGCCTGATTGGCCGTGTCCTTAATGCGCAGCAGGGCATCAATGAGTTGCGGTGCAGCAGTCCCTGTGAGGGATTTTGCTTGTTCTTCCGCCGCTTCAATTTCGCGGGTCAGGGCTTCGGCCGTTGCCCGGCTTTCATGCAGGGTGGCACCCGCCTTTTCAACCAGTCGATCAATCAGGTCGCGCTGCTCCGTGACAAGCGTCTCTGCATCCCGAAGTCGGTCAAGCGCGGCCAGAGAGGCCGTTTCCAGCGCATTAATTTCAGGCAGGGTTTCGCGCGCCTTTTCCTTGCTCGCCTGTGCGGTGGCAACCAAGCGCTTATGCGCCAGCGGCAATGTCTCATCAATTTCCCGAACGGATGCGTCGAGCGCGATGAGCAGCGTTTCCGCTTGAGAGATAAGCGCCTCTGCGGCCTTGCCACCTTGATCGAGCGTGCCGCCCAGCCGTTCGGCTTCGGCGCGCAAGGCCTGAATCGTGGCCATTGTCTGTTCTGCAAGCGTTTCTGAATGAGAGGTCAACCCGTCAAACTCAGTTTCCAGCGACGCAATGTCCGCGTGGATACGCGCAAGGACCGTCTGGCTCGCCTCATCCTGAGCGGACAGGATCCGGCCAATGTCCTCAAGCCGAGCACCAATGATACCAAGGCGTTCCGTCATCGCAGCGGCGGATTGTTCGCCAGACGATGTCATCGTCTGATGGCCCTGTTCAATCAGGGCGACCATTTCTTCGCCCTGTGCCTGCATATCCTTGCGCGCGGATGTCAGCGCGTCGGTCGCCCGGCCCAGCGCCGTATCCACGGCATGGATCGCCGTTGAGGAGGCTTCTTCAATGCGGGCCGCGGCGATACGGGTCATATCGTCCAAATTGGCGACGCGTTCAGACAGGCGTTGCGCTGCACGCGATGCAATTTCATCGGCGTTGCGGCCACGTTCTGCGAGAATGGCCAATTGCGCGGACAACTCATTGGCCGCCGACATGGAATTTTGCCCCGTACTGTCGAGTTGCTCGGCCAGACGATGAATTTCGGCATGCGCGCGCGGCATATCGGCCAGCAGGCTGTTCATGTCTGACTTTGCGCCGGATGTCCGCGTTTCCAGCGTCGCAGCATGGCGATTAATGGCGTCCAATTGCCCTTGCAAAGAAAGTGAGACGTCCGACAAGCGATCCGACGTCTCATGGCCCAGGGCCGCAAGGCTATGGCTTTGCTCGGCGAGGCTGGCGCGGTTGGCGTCCAGTCGGCGGGCCATATCAGCAAGGGTGAGGCCAAGGCGCATCTCTTCTTTACGCAACTGATCAATCGTCACTGCGAATCGGGCCGCTTCAGACCGGCTAGAGCGCAAGGCAAGGAGCCAGAATATCCCAAGCAACGCCAAGGGTGTGCACAGCCGCGTGATAAAATCAGTTGTCTCTGCCAGCGTCGGGACGCCGCCGTTCAGTGTCTGCGCAAAGTCTAGACCCGATGCGACGATCCACGCCAGAGCCGCCAAGATGCTCAGCATTGCAAGCGCACGATAAACAATTTTGCCGAGCGTCAGCGACGTCTCATCAAGCTCTTCTGGCGCCATATCCATGTCGCGCATCGGCTTTGACCGGCTCTTGGAAGAGCCAGCGGCGTCTTGGTCGGGCCTGATGCCGACAATTTTCGATCCCCCAGTCATAGGCTGATCTTAGCAGTTTCCCGCCCTGAGGACAGCCCGAAAAGAATCGGCCAGAGCGAACCTCTTTTTTTCAGGGGCGTTCGATTCTTTGGATTAGGGGCGGTTTGCAAATTGTTGCAAAAGCCTTATCCCATGACATTGATAATCGGGGAGAAAAACTGTGCCCCTTGCGGCGCTCATTCTTGCAGAAATTGATGAAGAAACGGGGGCTGCGGGTCAGCCACTGTTGCTCACGCTTGGCGCGCAGACTTTGCTGGAACGCTTGGCGGATCAGGCGCGCCGGGTCGGCTGTCGTCATATCGTCCTGTGTGCAGGGCCGCTTCCGACCGCCCTTGTTCATGCGCTGGATCGATTAAAGGCGCGCGGATTGACGATCAGCTTGGCACGATCTCCCGGTGAAGCGGCGGATCATTTGCACCCGGATGAGAATGTCCTGGTCTTTTCCGGGGCTGCAATCTTGCGCGATGAAGATTTGACCGCGCTCATTTATCGCGCCGTTCCGACACTTTTGACCATACCTGAGTCTTGGGCGCGCGATCGGTTTGAACGCATTGATGCGGTGGATAATTGGGCAGGGGTTGCCATTTTGCCGGCCAGCCAGATCCGCCACACCGTCGCGATGCTCGGCGAATGGTCTTTTGCGCCAACGTTGATCCGCCGCGCCATTCAACAAGGCGTGAGCCGAGAGCCATTGGCTATGGTCGCGGAAGGGGATGTGCATGGCATGGCGCCACGCGCCGCCTTAGATCTCAAAGGGACAGCAGCGACACTGGCCAGCACGGTTGTGATCCGCCCCCATGGAGTGGTTGAGCGCTTGGCGATACTGCCTGGATTAAGGCGATTGTCCGCTTGGCTTGCGCTCAAGCCGATTTCGGCCACGCTTATTGCGGTGGCGTCCATATTGGCAGGGGTCGGGGCTTTCGCGGCGGCAGGGTTTGATTTCGGTCCATTATCTATGACGCTGCTTTTTGTTAGTGCGGCCTTTGTTTTGCTCACCCAAGTGATCGGACAAATCGGCCATGCAGAGCCGCCTTTTGTAACCAAAATCCTTGGGTCGCGCGCGGCTTGGCTTCCGTTTCTCTTGCTGTTTCTATCTGGGCGCAGTGCTTTTGCCAGCTCTTCAAACTGGGTGGCCTCACTGCTGATGACTTGGCTTGCCATTCAGATGCTGTTGCAGGTCGATGCCCGCGCCAAAGGGACTGTTATGCCAGATTGGCGCTTGGGCAGTACGGGGGAGGCGCTGTTGATTGGGGGCAGCATCTTGGCCGGCTGGCCGAGCATTGGGGTGCTGCTGTGCCTCGCCCATCGGCTGGTGATCCAACTTTGGATCCAACGCGCGTCGCCTGCCAAAGCGTCCTAGTTTTTCGAAGACATGAAAAAAGCGGCGCTCCTTTTGGGAGGCCGCCTTTCTTCAATTGTGCGTTTGGCGTCAGCGCTTGGCTACGGGCACGTAATCGCGCTGTGTCGGGCCGGTGTAGAGCTGGCGCGGACGGCCAATTTTCTGTTCCGGATCGGAAATCATTTCATTCCACTGCGCCACCCAGCCGACGGTGCGGGCCAGGGCGAAGAGCACGGTGAACATGTCGGTCGGGA
>CAMAQU010000061.1 GCA_945860425.1 Sphingomonas paucimobilis | reverse complement strand
GATGCGGCTGGTATTTGTGGCGGGGGTCCGGGCCAATTCGACCTTGAGCGCGGCATAATCCGGATGCTTGGGCTCCAGCCGAGTTAGGGCCGCGTCCACATCATGGCTTTCAAGCGCCACTTGAAGCGCAATATCGGTAGGCATGGTCTGGGCGTCGGGATCGTCAACGAACCAATCCCCGCGCGCCGCAATGGGTGTGCGTCCATCGCGCAGATCGGCGGCTAGATCGGAAAAAAGCCGCGTTGCAAGCGTATTGAGCGCCGCGCCTTCGCCTGCCGCAATGGCGGCGCGCAGCGCCTGAGGCGCATAATCGCGCGACAACAGGCCCCGCTTTGAAATGCCTTCAATCACCAAAAGAAGCCGCTTCGCATCGGCGAGTGGCCAAAACGGCGCGGGCGCGGGGGCCATAACGTCTTCTGCTGGCGCCGGCGGGCTCTGCGCTGGGACGCCCGTTTGCGGCAAGATATCTTGCGGCGGCATTTGTTGGGCCTGCACAGCATTGCCCATCATCAGCGATGCGATCAGCAGAGGAGAAAAACGCGCACTCAAACCCATGGTTGGCATCCCGCAAAGCAAGGCAAATGGCCTACCCCTTACAAATGCCCGAAACATCCTTGCTCTGGCAAGGGGGTGTGACGGTGCTTTTGCTTTAATCCTTCGCCGCTTCGCGCGCGAGCCAATCTTCCAGCCACTTAATGGTGTAATTGCCGTCAATCACATCCGGCTGGGCCAGCAAATCCTGATGCAGCGGAATGTTGGTTTTCACGCCATCCACCACCATTTCTTCCAGAGCGCGGCGCATGCGCATCATGCAGCTTTCGCGCGTGCGGCCATAGACGATCAGCTTGCCGATCATGCTGTCATAATAAGGCGGAATCTTATAGCCTGCATAAAGCGCACTATCGACGCGCACATGCATGCCGCCTGCTGGGTGATAGGCCTTGATCAGGCCCGGGGAGGGCGCAAATGTCCGCGGGTCTTCGGCGTTGATGCGGCATTCAATCGCATGGCCGCGAAACTCCAGATCTTCCTGCTTCACAGACAGGGGACGTCCTTCGGCAATGCGGATTTGTTCGCGCACCAAGTCAAAGCCGGTGATCATTTCGGTGACAGGGTGCTCCACCTGAATACGGGTGTTCATTTCGATGAAATAAAACTGCCCATCTTCCCACAAAAACTCAATCGTGCCGGCCCCGCGATAGCCCATATCGGCCATCGCCTTGGCGACAATGCCGCCCATGCGTGCGCGCTCTTCGGCCGAGATGACGGGCGACGGCGCTTCTTCCAAAACCTTTTGGTGGCGGCGTTGGAGCGAACAATCCCGCTCGCCCAAATGGATGGCATTGCCCTTGCCATCGCCAAACACCTGAAATTCAATATGGCGCGGATTGCCGAGATATTTTTCCAGATAGACAGTCGCATCGCCAAAGGCGGCTTTGGCCTCGGTTCCGGCCTGCTGCATCTGGGTTTCCAGCTCTTCTTCGCTGGTGACGACCTTCATGCCGCGACCGCCGCCGCCAGAGGCAGCCTTGATGATGACGGGATAGCCGACTTCACGCGCGAGACGCTTGGCTTCTTCCACATCCTCAATCGCACCGGCTGATCCGGGCACCAGCGGCAGGCCAAGGTCGCCCGCCGTCTTCTTGGCCATCACCTTGTCGCCCATGGTGCGGATATGTTCGGGCTTCGGCCCGACGAAAATCAGCTTATGCTCTTCGATAATCTCAGCAAAGCGCGCATTTTCAGACAGAAATCCATAGCCCGGATGAATGGCATCTGCGCCCGAAATTTCCGCCGCAGAAATAATCGCGGGAACATTAAGATAGCTGTCCTTGGCCGCTGGCGGGCCGATGCAAATGGCTTCATCGGCCAAACGCACATGCATGGCGTCGGCATCCGCAGTCGAATGGACGGCCACGGTCTTAATGCCCATTTCATGGGCCGCGCGATGAATCCGCAGGGCAATCTCGCCGCGATTGGCGATCAGAAGTTTTTCGATGGTCATGCAGCGATCCCTGGGGTCTGGTATGCCATTACTCAATCACGACCAGCGGCTGATCAAACTCCACCGGCTGGCCATTGGCGATCAAAATCTGCGTCACCTTGCCACCGCGCGTCGCGGTGATGGGGTTCATCACCTTCATCGCTTCGATGATGATCAGCGTCTCGCCATCCTTCACCACATCCCCAACCGACACAAAGGGTGCGGCTTCGGGCGATGCGGCCAGATAGGCCGTGCCCACCATCGGCGATTTGACGGCACCGGGATGATCGGTCGGGGCCACATCCACCGGGGCCGCGACGGGTGCAGGGGCGGCAACAGCCGCTGGCGCTGCAGCGGGTGCTGCCATTGTGACCGATGCACCCTGCATCGTGCGGGCGACGCGGATCTTGCGATCATCAGCCTCAACCTCAATTTCGGTCAGGCCTGTGTCGTTCAGCAATTTGGCGAGCTGCCGCACAAGGGCAATATCTACCTGCATTTGTCCTGCTTTCTCTGCCATATGTCCCCCAGAAGAAGAAATTTGACGCCCTTTGTCAGAGCTTGACTGCCGCGTCCAGCGCAAGGGTATAGCTCATCGCGCCAAATCCAGACACGGTTCCAACAGCCGCTTCACCCACAAAGCTCTTGTGGCGAAAGTCGTCGCGCCGGTGCGGGTTGGAGAGATGCACTTCAATCACCGGAACCGTGATCGCCTTAATGGCATCATGGATCGCGATGGACGTATGTGTATAGGCTCCGGCGTTGAGCAGCACGGCCTTCGCGCCCGATGCCTGTGCCTCATGCAGCCAATCAATCAAATGGCCTTCATGATTGGACTGGCGGACATCCACCGCCACGCCCAGCGCCTGCGCCTGATCCTCAAGCTGACCGGCAATATCGTCGAGCGTGTCCGACCCATAAATATCCGGTTCCCGCGTGCCGAGCAGGTTTAGATTTGGCCCATTAAGGACATAAATGACGGGCTTTTCAGCCATGCAGGGCTCCTCCCAATTGGGTTCAGGTTGCGGTGCTTCGCGTCTCCCCTATATGGACCCGCAGCAAAAGGCAAAGGAACGGACGGCCGCACCATGATTTCGATCCAGCTAAATGGCGAATTGCGCCAGATCGCCCCCGGTTTGAGTCTGGCTCAATTGGTCAGCGACATTGGCCTTGATCCGACCAAGGTTGCGGTCGAGCGCAACCGCGAAATCGTCCCTCGCTCAACCCTGGCCCAAGTGTCTGTCGGTGATGGGGATCAATTGGAAATCGTCCATTTTGTGGGCGGCGGGCAAGCTGAGGACAGCTGGACTGTTGCGGGCCGCACCTTCCAATCGCGCCTGATTGTCGGCACCGGCAAATATAAGGACTTCGCCCAAAATGCCGCAGCGCTTGAGGCCTCGGGCGCGGAAATCATCACCGTTGCTGTGCGTCGCGTCAATGTGTCGGATCCCAATGCCCCGATGCTGACCGACTTTATCGACCCCAAAAAATACACCTATCTGCCCAATACCGCCGGCTGCTTCACCGCCGATGACGCGATCCGCACTCTGCGTCTGGCGCGCGAGGCGGGCGGTTGGGATTTGGTGAAGCTGGAGGTGCTGGGCGAAGCACGCACGCTCTATCCCGATATGCGTGAAACGCTGAAAGCGACCGAGATCTTGGTAAAAGAAGGTTTTAAGCCGATGGTCTATTGCGTGGATGACCCCATTGCCGCCAAGCAGTTGGAAGAGGCAGGAGCAGTTGCCATCATGCCGCTGGGCGCGCCCATTGGCTCTGGCCTTGGCATTCAAAACCGCGTGACGATCCGCCTGATCATTGAAGGGGCCACAGTTCCCGTGCTGGTCGATGCCGGTGTCGGCACGGCGTCTGACGCGGCGGTGGCGATGGAATTGGGCTGTGAAGGCGTGTTGATGAACACCGCCATTGCTGAGGCCAAAGACCCGATCCTGATGGCGCGCGCGATGAAGCTGGCGGTGGAAAGCGGTCGGCTCGCCTATCGCGCCGGGCGCATGGGCCGCCGCATGTATGCCGACCCCTCTTCACCACTGGCTGGGTTGATCTGAGGCTCTAAACGCCCATCATCATCCGGGCCAGTTCTGGCGGGCGGACGTGATCCTGATCGGCGTCGGGGGTAAAGCGGGCCCAGCCATTTGGTCCGAGGCGTTCGAGCGGACGAAAGCGGCCCTTATACTCCATCCGGGGGGATCCTGCGATCCAATAGCCGAGATAGACATAAGGCAGGCCGGCTTTGGCCGCGCGCAGAATATGGTCCAATATGATGAAGGTGCCGAGACCCGGGCGCTGCGCTGTATCAGGTTCAAAAAAGCTGTAGATCATCGAGAGGCCATCGGCCTGTTGATCGGTGAGGCAGGCCCCGACCAAACGGCCCGGCCGCCCGTCTATTGAAGGCTCCCGATATTCAACGACGCTGGTGTCAACCGGGGTTGTTTCCACCATATCCGCATAATCCATATCGTCCATTTGCGACATGCCGCCATTTGGGTGCCGGGCCGACAAATAGCGGCGCAGCAGCGCAAATTGCTCTTCCGTTGCCCAAGGCTGGCAAGCGGCGACATGCAGATCGGCATTTTTCTTCAGCAAGCGGCGCTGGCTGGCATTGGGCTTAAACTCGCCCGCGACAACGCGCACCGAAACACAGGCGGAACAATCCATGCAGCTGGGGCGATAGGCGACCGCCTGACTGCGGCGAAAGCCGATCCGGCTCAACGCTTCGCTCAATTCGGTCGCGTGCCCGCCGGATAAATCGGTGCAGACTTTGCGTTCCAGCTTGCCCGGCAAATAGGGGCAAGGGGCCGGGCTGGTCACGAAAAAGCGGGGAAACCGAAATTGGGCCGTCACGGCGGCGACATCCTTTTCCTAAGGCCTTTCCTACCGCTGCGGGCGGCCGGGGCGTTGGGTCTTTTATGTCCGGTTACGGCCCTGCTGAAAAGGCCTTTTACTTCCAAAGTCGGTTAACTTGTCCGTCAGTCTGGTTCGACCAGGCTAACGTCGTAGCCCCCTGCGGCCAAAGCGGTGATCAGCGCCTGCAAATGGACTGCATCGCGCAATTCGCATTCAATATCGGTGATCAGGCCCTTGGCCGGCAAGTTGGTGAAAACGCGCTGGTGATAGATTTCCAGCACATTGGCATCCTGTTCGGCAAAAATGCCAAAGACGCGGAACAGCGCGCCGGGTCGATCCTGCAAGCGCAAGCGGACGCGGGCCAAACGCCCGGATCGGGCCAGATCGCGCAACAGCACATTGGCAAGCAGGCGCGTGTCGATATTGCCGCCGCACAGGACGATGCCAACATTGCGGCCTTTGAACCGATCGGGATTGGCTAAGAGTGCGGCAAGGCCCGCGGCCCCTGCACCTTCCACCACCGTCTTTTCAATTTGCAACAACAGGCTGACGGCCTGCTCCAAATGGCGTTCGCCCACCAGCTGAATATCATCCACTTGGGCTGCAACAAATTGGCGCGTCAAATCCCCGGGATATTTGACCGCAATCCCCTCGGCCAGCGTATCGCCGCCAATGGGTAGGTCGCTGCCTTTGAGGATATTGTACATGCTGGGGAAGAGCTCTGCCTGAACGCCGATGATTTCGGCATCGGGCTTTAGCGCGCGGGCAACGGTTGAAATGCCAGAGATGAGACCGCCGCCACCAATCGGCACGGCAAAGCAATCCAGCTCTGGCGCATCTTCGAGCATTTCCAACGCCAGCGTGCCTTGCCCGGCAATAATTTCTGCTTCGTCAAAGGGATGCACAAAGGTCAGATGCTCGGCCTGTTCCAGCTCACGCGCATGGGCATAGGCCTGATCAAATGTTTCCCCGAACAAGACGACGCGCGCATCATGGCTTTGTGTCTGCATGACTTTCACGATCGGAGTCGGCTTCGGCATGACGATCGTCACCGGCACGCCCAGCCTTTTGCCATGATAGGCCAGACCCTGTGCATGATTGCCCGCAGAGGCTGCAATCACGCCGGTCTTGCGCTCTTTTTCGCCCAGTTGGAGGAGGCGATTCAGCGCCCCCCGCTCTTTATAAGCAGCTGTAAACTGGAGGTTTTCAAACTTCAGCCAGACATTGGCCCCGGTCAGTTCTGACAGCGTCTGGCTGCGCAGCGTTGGCGTGCGCACAATGGAGGCACGAATGCGGTCATGTGCCGCGCGCACATCGGCGAGAGTGACGGGAAGGGTGTTCTGGTCTGCCATAATGGGCGGCGCTTAGCCTATCTGCTGCCGATATGGAAATCGCCAGGTAGATCAAAAGAGGCAATATCGCGCTCTGGCGTCCCGGCGCATCTGTGCGTAATGAGACTTTATGGCAAAAATCGCATTCATTGGTCTTGGCGTCATGGGGGGTCCGATGGCCCGGCATTTGGCCCAAGCCGGCCACGAGATGGTCGTCTATAACCGCACCCGCGCTAAGGCGGAAAACTGGGTTGCCCAGCATGGCGGCACGGTTGCATCTTCCCCGGCAGAGGCTGGAGACGGCGTTGATGCTGTCATCAGCTGTGTTGGCGCGGATGAGGATCTGGCGGCGGTCACGCTGGGTCGCGACGGCGCGTTTCGCACGATGAAGGCGGGCAGCGTTTTCATTGACCACACCACAGTGTCGGCGCGAATCGCCCGGCAGCTTGCGGTTGAAGCCAAGGGATCGGGCGTCATGGTTGTCGATGCCCCCGTCACAGGCGGGCAGATTGGGGCGGAACAGGGCACGCTGACCCTCATGTGCGGCGGGCGGGATGCCGCCATTGCTGCGGCCAGCCCCTTTATGCAGGCCTATTCCAAAAAGATCGTTCATGTCGGCCCGTCGGGCGCGGGGCAGACCACCAAGATGGTCAATCAAATCACCTTTTCAGGCATCATCCAAAGCTTGTCAGAGGCGATGCGCTTTGCCCAAGCAGCCGACCTTGATCTCGATAAGGTGTTTGAGTCGATCTCTGGCGGCGCTGCCTCCAGCTGGCAGATGCTCAATCGCTGGGAAACCATGGCCAAGGATGAATTTGATTTTGGCTTTGCGGTGGATTGGATGCGCAAGGATCTGGGCCTTGCGCTGGAAGAGGCGCGATCCAATGGAGCAACCCTGCCGCTCGCGGCGCTCATCGACCAATTTTACGCCGAGGTGCAGGACATGGGCGGCGGCCGTCAGGACACCAGCGCGCTGATCCGCCGTCTGAAGGCAAAGTGATGCCGCGCAGACCAGCGGCGCTTGTTGCGGCAGTCGGCCTTGTCCTTGCGGCCATGCCCGCCCAGGCAGACACGCTGATCGAAAACGTCAATGGCCTAACGCTGGATGCTCGTGGGGAAGTCATCCGTTTTTCCGGCATGGTCATTGGCACGGATGGAAAGGTGGCGCGACTGATCCCGATGAAGGGCAGCCAGCCTGACCCCACCTTAGCCAAGCCGCGCAAGACCGATCGTAAGGCGCCGCCTGTTGCCTATAGCTTCCGGCTGGATGGGCAGGGCCGCACCCTCATGCCGGGGCTGATCGACGCGCATGGCCATGTCATGGGGCTGGGCATTCAGCGATTGACGCTCGACCTCAGCGACACGACCAGCCTTGCCGAGGCACAGGCGAAAATCGCGGCCTATGCGCGCGCCAACCCCAATCGCAGATGGATCATTGGCCGGGGCTGGAATCAGGAGCGCTGGAAGCTGGGCCGTTTCCCGACCGCCGCTGAATTGGATGTGGTCGTTGCCGACCGCCCGGTCTGGCTGGAGCGTGTTGACGGCCATGCCGGATGGGCGAACAGCGCGGCGATGGCTGTGGCCGGAATTACGGCGGCGACCAAAAGCCCGGCGGGCGGACAGATTCAGATGGAGGGCGCAAAGCCAAGTGGTGTCTTCATCGATCTTGCTGCCGATCTGGTGGCGCGTCACGCGCCGCAACCTTTGGCGAAGGAGCGCGACCTTGCGCTCGCCAAGGCTCAAGAGGCGCTGCTCTCGCTTGGGATTACCGCAATCGCCGATATGGGCAGCACGCTTGAAGACTGGCAGAGCTTTCGCCGGGCGGGGGATGCCGGGTGGCTCAACCTGCGGATTTTCAGCTATTCCGCCGGGCTTGACCCGATGCTCGCCATTACAGCAGGGGAACCAACACCCTGGCTCTATGGCGATAGACTGCGCATGGCGGGCGTGAAGCTCTATGCCGACGGGGCCTTGGGGTCGCGCGGGGCTTGGTTGAAACAGCCCTATGCCGATAAGCCAGCAGAGCGCGGCTTGCAGTTTCTGGACGAAACAAAGCTGCGCAATTTGATGAGCCGGGCGGCGATGGATGGGTTTCAACTGGCGGTGCATGCCATTGGCGATGCGGCCAATGCACAGCTTCTCGATGCGATTGAGGATGTCTCCGCCAGCTATAGCGGGGATCGACGCTGGCGCATTGAACATGCTCAAATTCTGGATCCGACGGATATATCCCGCTTCGCCCGATTGGGCGTCATTGCTTCGATGCAGCCTGTTCACCAGACAAGCGACC
>CAMAQU010000060.1 GCA_945860425.1 Sphingomonas paucimobilis | reverse complement strand
AGCTATGATTTCACCGCCGGGCTGGAAGAAGAGCTGGACGATGTGTCTGGCGGACGGGCTCAGTGGCAGGCGGTGCTTGAGGCCTTTTGGCGCGACTTTAAGCCCAAGACGACCGAAGTGATGGATCAAAAGCCATCGGACGTCACCTTGGCGCTGGACGCGTTTTTGGCCCCGTTCCTGTTTCCCGAGCGCGAAGATGGGGGTGATCCCCGCCAATGTCCGGCCTGTGAAGCGGGGAAACTTGCTCTGCGCGGCGGACGCTTTGGCGCTTTTGTCGCCTGTTCCAATTATCCAGATTGCAAGTTCACCCGCAAATTTGGTCAGCCCGGCAGCGATGGCGATGCGGGATCGACCGGGCCAGAAGTTCTGGGGCAGCACCCAGAAACAGGCGAGGATGTGCATCGCAAGTCTGGCCGCTTTGGCCCCTATGTGGAAATGGGCGAGGGCAAAGAGGCGAAGCGGGCCTCCATCCCCAAAGATGTGCCGTCTGAGGATTTCGGTCTCGACTGGGCAGTCAAGCTGTTAAGCCTGCCGCGCACTATTGGCGATCATCCAGAAAGCGGCAAGCCGATTACCGCCAGCATTGGGCGCTATGGCCCCTATTTGGCGCATGATGGCAAATATGCCCGGCTTACGAGCACACGGGATGTGTTTGAAACGGGCATGAATGCGGCCGTTGTCAAACTGGCAGAAGCCGCCAGCGGTGCTGGCCGGGCGAGAGGCGGTGCTTCGCGTGCGCCGTTGAAGGAATTTGGGGCGCATCCCCGCACGGGGGCTGAACTGATGCTGATGGAGGGGCGCTATGGCGCCTATGTGACCGACGGCACAACCAACGCCACCTTGCCCAAGACGATGGCGCCAGAGGCCTTAACGCTGGAAGAGGCGGCCCAGCTGATTGACGATCGGGCCGCGAAAGGCCCCGCCACGGGCAAGGCGAAGCCCAAGGCCCGCAAAAAGGCGCCGGCACGCAAAAGCCCGGCCCGCAAATCCGCAACATAGGTTAGGAACGGCATCGACTTGCGGGCGTCACACCCCGTCGTCGATGCCCTTTGCCATGTGGATAAGTATTAGAGCCATATTGGCTGGATCTCGGCGTTAATTTTCTGGCTTAGTCCATCTGAACAGCTTGCTTTTTTGGGAAGCGTGGAATTGCAGCGCGTCGCTCTGTCTGCGTCTGCAGGCGGTGCCATGAACTGACTCAAATTAGCGATGAATCGAGTCATTTAGAGATAATTAACCACTTGCGTCTGCCGGTGGATAAGGCACTATAGATTGTGGCGATGCCGAGGGGGCACCCAATTTGTAGTGTTTTGTAAGCGTATCTGGATCACGCGAACGACGCTCTTTTGGGGAGCTTGTGGATATCGGGGACTGTCTCGATTTTCTGCAACGGGATCGAAAAAATTGATAGGACGGAGTTTCGACTCCGAGTCGAACAAGAATAGAACATCGCGAGAGCGATTTTTGGGGGCAAGGAATGGATTTTCGGGATACGCAAGCAACGAGCGGTGGAGATGATGTTGCCAGCGACGCTGTTGAAATGACCAAGGCTGCGACGAAGAAAGCTGCGAGGGCGGCTAAGGATTCGCGCACGGTCGATGCGGCCTATCCGCTGACCATCGATGCGTCGCGCGATGCGTTGCTGACCGAATTCGGCAAAGACACGCTGCGCGATCGGTATCTGCTGCCCGGCGAAAGCTATCAGGATCTTTTTGTCCGCGTGGCTTCTGCCTATGCCGATGATCAAGAGCATGCCCAGCGCATCTATGATTATATCTCAAAGCTCTGGTTCATGCCGGCAACGCCCGTCTTGTCCAACGGCGGCACGGGGCGCGGTTTGCCGATCAGCTGCTATCTCAATTCGGTCGATGATAGCCTGGAAGGCATCGTCAACACCTGGAATGAGAATGTCTGGCTGGCGTCCCGCGGCGGCGGCATCGGCACCTATTGGGGGTCGGTGCGCGGCATTGGGGAGCCTGTGGGTCTCAATGGCAAGACATCGGGCATCATTCCCTTTGTCCGCGTGATGGATTCGCTGACACTCGCGATTTCGCAGGGGTCGCTGCGTCGCGGGTCGGCGGCCTGCTATCTCGACATTTCGCACCCGGAAATTGAAGAATTTCTCGAAATCCGCAAACCTTCTGGCGATTTCAACCGCAAGGCGCTGAACCTGCATCATGGGGTGCTTATCCCCGATGCGTTCATGGAAGCTGTGCGCAATGGCGCTGAGTGGGATTTGAAGAGCCCCAAGGACGGCTCTGTCCGCGCGACGGTGGATGCCCGCTCTTTGTTCCAGAAGCTTGTGGAAACCCGCCTTGCAACCGGCGAGCCCTATATCATTTATTCGGATCATGTGAACAAGGCGATGCCAAAGCATCACCGTGAACTGGGTCTGAAAGTCTCCACATCCAACCTCTGCTCAGAAATCACGCTGCCCACGGGCCGGGATCATTTGGGCAATGACCGGACGGCCGTCTGCTGCCTCTCGTCGCTCAACATGGAAACATGGGATGAGTGGAATGGCGACAAGCAGTTTGTTGAAGATGTCATGCGCTTCCTCGACAATGTGCTGACCGACTATATTGACCGCGCCCCGCCGGAAATGGCCCGCGCCAAATATTCGGCAACGCGCGAACGCTCGGTTGGCCTTGGCGTCATGGGTTTTCACAGCTTCCTTCAGGCGCGCAACATTCCCTTTGAAGGGGCGATGGCCAAGTCTTGGAACTTGAAGGTGTTCAAGCATATCGCCGCCAAGGTGAATGAGGCGTCGATGTTGCTGGCGACCGAACGGGGCGCTTGCCCGGATGCCGAAGAACGCGGCGTGATGGAACGCTTTAGCTGCAAAACGGCAATTGCGCCCACGGCGTCGATCTCGATCATCTGCGGCGGCACGAGCGCGTGCATTGAGCCGATCCCCGCCAATATCTACACGCACAAGACGCTGTCCGGCAGCTTTTCGATCCGCAATCCCTATTTGGAAAAGCTGTTGATCGAAAAATCGAAAAATTCAGACGCGGTCTGGAATTCGATTTTGGAACAGGGCGGCTCGGTTCAGCATCTCGACTTCCTGTCACAGGAAGAAAAGGATGTGTACAAGACCAGCTTTGAAATTGATCAGCGGTGGTTGATTGAGCTCGCGGCGGACCGGACGCCCTATATTGATCAGGCGACCTCGCTGAACCTGTTCATCCCAGCCGATGTTGAGAAGTGGGATCTGTTGATGCTCCACTTCCGCGCATGGGAATTGGGCGTGAAGTCGCTTTATTATCTGCGGTCAAAATCGATCCAGCGCGCGGGCTTTGCCGGCGGTGTGGAGGCGGACAACACGCCCGACGCGCCCAAGTTCGAGCTGGCGACCTCGACCGATTATGATGAGTGTTTGGCCTGCCAATAAGCCCGCATTTATCGCTGCACATTATTTGAATTAAGGAAGACACCCATGTCCCTTTTAGAAGCCCGCAACAGCTACAAGCCCTTTGAATATCCTTGGGCCTATGACTTCTGGAAACGCCAGCAGCAGATCCATTGGCTGCCCGAAGAAGTGCCCTTGGGCGAAGATTGCCGCGATTGGGCGCAAAAGCTGTCCGATCATGAGCGCAATTTGCTGACGCAGATTTTCCGCTTCTTTACGCAAGCCGATGTCGAGGTGCAGAATTGCTACCACGAACATTATGGCCGCGTGTTCAAGCCGACCGAAGTCAAGATGATGCTGACCGCCTTTTCCAACATGGAAACCGTCCATGTCGCGGCGTACAGCCATTTGCTCGACACCATCGGCATGCCTGAGTCTGAATATTCGGCCTTCCTCGAATATGAAGAAATGGCGGCCAAGGTCGATTATATCCATCAGTTCGGCGTCGATAGCGACGAAGATATTGCCCGCACGCTCGCCATGTTCGGCGGCTTTACCGAAGGGCTACAGCTGTTCGCCTCCTTCGCGATGCTGATGAACTTCCCGCGCTTCAACAAGATGAAGGGCATGGGGCAGATCGTCTCCTGGTCCGTCCGCGATGAAAGCCTGCATTGCGAAGGCATCACCAAGCTGTTCCACGCCTTCTGCGCAGAGCGCGGCTGCCTCACCAAGACGGTGAAGGAAGATATTATCGATTGCTGCCAGAAGGTTGTCCGTCTGGAAGATAATTTCATCGATCTCGCCTTCGAAATGGGCCCCGTCCCCGGCATGACCGCCAAGGAAATCAAACGCTATATCCGCTACATCGCCGATTGGCGCTTGGGTCAGCTCGGCTTCCAGCCCATTTATATGGTGGAAGAACACCCCCTGCCATGGCTCGCGCCCTTGCTGAACGGTGTGGAGCACGCCAACTTCTTCGAAACGCGCGCGACCGAATATAGCAAAGCCAGCACCCGCGGCGATTGGGGCCAAGTCTGGGACAGCTTCGACCGCCGCAAATCCGCCAACGCCGCCAATGACGGCGCAGCCGAAGTGGTCGCCGAAGCTGATATGTTCGCAACAGCAGGGGTCGCGGCGGAGTAGTTCGCCCACCTCATCGTCAGAATAAAATTCGGCCGCTCTGGAAACAGGGCGGCCGTTTTTTGATGGCCATCTGCTTAGGTCGTCGCAAGCAACGGCCCATCACAACTCAAACCCCAAATCCTCCGGCCCTTTGTGAGGGAGCGGGGGGTAATAGACGGTCTTATCGCCAAAATATTTGCGGATGATCGGCTCTCGCGGGGGGAGGTCTTCACGCGGCCCGAGCGGCTTGTCGGCGTAGAAGAAATAAAGCTTGATCTCTTCGCCTTCCAAAATCGCCTCCAGCGTCTGCCACTGGTGCTTGCGTGGCTGGGCTTTCCAGATGTCCACTAACCCTTCACAGAATGTGTCTAGGTCATCGTAAGACAAGTCCACATAACTCACTTGTTCGACCTGATCTTCATAAACAGACCATGAGCAAATCTGAGGATCGAAAAACCCAATGAAGAGCATCGTGGAATGATGCGCTGTTCGCTTGTGATTCAAGAAAAAGCCTATCTTTTCGACTAAAGCCTGCCGGGTAGCGTCGTCCATATCCAACCTCCTCAGTCATTTGGAATTCGGTCCAAGCTTATCTGACCATTAATGTCTGTTTTCAAATCCAGCCGAAAGGGACGCTTGGAACTCCCCTCATATATGGGGCGGATTTCTACATAGACCTTTTTACCCTGCTTTAGAGCCTTTGCCCATTGGTCTTCCATAACGCGATATCTGCCCCGATTGATCGTCCTGTTTTGCGCAAAATGATTAAAGGCTTCTGACGGCCCGTTGAAGCGTGGCGCGATATAATGGCCGCCATCATCAGTCGGCTTGCGGTCGGGGATGCCAGCTGCGGATTGAACGCGGCGGGATCGTTTGGGCGTGTCCGCAAGCTTCAACTGCGCACTCACAAATGTTGTTCGATCCAGATCATCCATCTTGAAGACTTGCGCATCCCCAAAGACCGTCTTTCCAAGCTTAACAGGCTCAGGCTTTGCCGGGGCAGGCGGGGCTGATCGCACAGACGGTTTTGCGCTGGCCGCCACTTCCGCTGCATCCATGACCATTTGCCGCTGATCTGGCTTGGGTCGCTTTTGTGGTTTGGGAGGTGCTGGCGCGCCCCAGCTCCCGGTCGCTCCCGCGCCGCCAAATCGCTCCCCACCGCTGGGCTTGGCGGGGCGAGCGGTTCGGGCAGAGGACGCAGGCTTTGCGGCGGCCCTCGATCCGATCGCGAAATAACGGCCAGTATTGCGAAAGGTGAACCGCCCTGTGAGGACGTGATGCCAAGGATTGAACTTAACCTCTATCGGTCCAAGTACATCCCCCATTGGCCGTCGGCCTGTGCGCAGCCAAATGTCGAAATCGCTGCGTTGAAAGAGTTGGTTTTGATCCATCATAGCGCCTCGCAGACTCACAAGGCGGCTTCAGCTATGCAGCGAAATCCTATTCTTCAATCGAAATAGGATTGGCTAGGATGGGGAGGGACAGTCCCGCGCCGCAACTGAGCAAGCGCTTTGGTAGAAATAGGCTGGAAAATGGTGCCCAGGAGAGGACTCGAACCTCCACGGCCTTGCGGCCACTGGCACCTGAAGCCAGCGCGTCTACCAATTCCACCACCTGGGCACGGCGCGGATCCCAACTTTGGATCTCTGCGGAACGAAGAGGCGCGATTAAGCAGGGCTTTGGTGCTTGTCAACAGGCCTGAGCGCGGGCATTGGGCGGGCGACCGATAAATGGGAATATGCGAACGATGGGAGACTCTCTGGTGACGGTTTTTGGCGGCGGTGGCTTTTTGGGCCGCTATGTCGTGCAGGCGCTGCTGAAGGCAGGCGCGCGGGTGCGCGTCGCCGAACGCAGCCCGAAAAACGCTTATTTCCTCAAGGCGCAGGCAAATCTGGGTCAGATCACCTATGTCGCCGCCGATATTACCCGGCCAGACACGCTGGGCCCGGCGGTTGTAGGCGCGGATGCCGTCGTCAATCTGGTTGGCAGCTTTGCCGATATGCAGCGCATTCATGTCGACGGCGCGGGCAATCTTGCACGGGCCGCGACGGCTGCGGGTGTTCAGGCGTTCGTTCATATGTCCGCCATTGGTGCCGATGTGGAGAGCCGCTCTGCCTATGGCCGCACCAAGGGAGAGGGCGAAGCCGCCGTGCGGGCGGGCTTCCCAAAGGCGACGATCCTGCGGCCTTCCATCGTCTTTGGCCGCGAAGATGCCTTCATCAATCGCTTTGCCGCGATGATCCGCGCTTTGCCGATCCTGCCCGTCATTGGCGGCAGCACGCGGTTCCAGCCCGTGTTCGCAGGCGATGTCGGCCATGCGGTGGCCCAGGCCATTGCGCAGGCCAAGACACATGCAGGCAAAACCTATGAATTGGGCGGCCCGCAAATCCTCTCCATGCTGGAGCTTCAGCAGTGGATTGCAGGCCATATTGGCCGGACGCCCGTCTTTGTGGCGGTGCCAGACGTTATTGCCGGCTCGATGGCCACGCTGACGGGCTGGCTGCCGGGGGCACCCATCACGCGCGATCAATGGCTGATGCTCCAATCGGACAATGTCGTGGGCAACAAGGCCAAGGGTCTGACCGCGCTCGGCGTAGACGCAACGCCGTTGGATGCCGTCGCGCAGGATTGGCTGTTGATTTATCGTCGCCATGGCCGTTTTGGGAATGCTGCATGAGTGAACTCCTGACCGTCATTCTGCTCGGCATTGTGGAGGGGCTGACGGAATTTATCCCTGTGTCCTCGACGGGGCATCTGGTCCTCGCCGGGGAATTGCTCGGGTTTCAGGACGGATCGGGCGGGGCCTTTGATGTGATCATTCAGCTGGGGGCGATCCTCGCTGTCATTGTGCTCTACTGGCGTCGCTTTTGGGATGTCGCGGTGGGACTTTTCTCTTGGCAGCAAGGACCAGTGATCTTCACGCGCAACATATTGCTTGGCTTTTTGCCCTCCGCGCTGATCGGCGCGCTGGCCTATTCCGCGATTAAGGCCATGCTCGAAACGCCCGCCATTGTCGCTTGGGCGCTGATCTTGGGTGGCGTTGCGATTTTGGTGATCGAGCGTTTTGCAAAGGACAGCCATACTGACGCCGTTGAGGTGATGCGCTGGCAAACGGCGCTCACTATCGGTCTGGTCCAATGCCTGTCGATGATCCCCGGTGTCAGCCGCTCTGGCGCGACCATCATGGGCGCACGCGCCATGGGCGTTGAGCGCAAGACCGCGGCGGAGTTCAGCTTTTTCGTGGCCGTCCCCACGATGATGGGGGCCACCGCCCTTGCTTTGTATAAAGAAGGGGCCGCCCTTGCCGCGCAGGACGTGACCAATATCGCCATTGGCTTTGTCGTGTCCTTCCTTGTCGCTCTGGTCGTGATCAAAGGCTTTCTCGCCATCGTCACCCGCTATGGCTTTGGCCCCTTTGCTTGGTATCGGATTGTGGCCGGCAGTGTTGCGCTGGTTTGGCTAAACAGAATCGGTTAAGTTCAGGCTCTCTTAAAGGAGAGCAAAAATGTTCAAATCAGTTGTGACAAGTTTGGGACTGGCGGCGGCCCTAACCCTTTCTATTCCGGCCTTTTCTCAACCCGTGGCATCGTCTGCCGAAGCGGCGCCCGATTCGGTGCGGTTGCAGGCGGCAACACGGGTGGTTGATCGTCTCTGGCCGAGTGGAACCTATCGGCGGATGATGGATGGCACCCTGAACCAAGTCATGGATCAGGTCACCCAATCCATGTTTGGGATGAAGGCGTCGGATTTTGTTCCGACAGCCGATGAGAAGGCCAAGCGCGAAGTCGGTAACAAACGATGGCGGAAATGGCCGAACAGGCCGATCCTCATTTTCGCGAGCGGATGAAGATCACCATGGATGTCATGGTCCGCGAGATGATGCCGCTGATCGAGCAAACCGAACCAGATGTCAGGGCGGCGTTGGCCCGGATCTATGCGCGGGACTATTCGGTGGCGCAGCTGGCAGAGATTGAAACCTTTCTTAAGTCGCCAACCGGCGCTGCGTTTTCAGAACGCTGGATTACGGCGACAGCCGATCCTGAAATGATGGCGGCGCTTCAGTCCTTTGTGCCAAAAATGGTGCAGGCGATGCCGGGCATTATGCAAAAGGC
>CAMAQU010000059.1 GCA_945860425.1 Sphingomonas paucimobilis | reverse complement strand
GATCAAAATAATCCATCGCCCGCGTAATATAGAGATAGGAATTGGCATCAAATCGGCCCGTGAAGCTCAACCCTTGATGGCGCAAATAGCTTTCAACCTGAAAATCCGCGTCAAAGCCAAAGGTCTTGGCCTTACGGTCTTGCAAGCGGCGGCCAAATTTCTCCGTCAGGCCATGTTCCGACAAATAAGTGATGTGCGCGGCCATGCGCGCCACGGCCAGACCCGAATCGGGGGCCTGTCCATCCGCATAATAATCTCCGCCCCGCCAATTGGGGTCAGCCATGATCGCCTGTCGGCCAACCTCATGAAAGGCGATATTCTGCGCCGAATGGCGGGCGGTTGAGGCAATGACCAAAGCAGCATCGACCCGGGCGGGATAGGTCGCCGCCCAAGTCAGAACCTGCATCCCCCCCATGGACCCACCGACTACGGCATAAAGCCGATCTATGCCCAAATGGTCGAGCAGCATCGCTTGCGCGCGCACCATGTCGCGAATGGTGATGACGGGAAAGCGCATGGCATAGGGCTGCCCATCCGGGGCCAAGGATTCCGGGCCGGACGACCCCATGCAGCTGCCCACGACATTGGGGCAGATGACACAATAACGATCCGTATCAATCGGCTTTCCCGGCCCGACCATGCGCGTCCACCAGCCCGGCTTTCCCGTGAGGGGGTGGGTTGAGGCGACATATTGATCGCCCGTCAGCGCATGGCAGAGCAGGATCGCATTGGACGCATCGGCATTGAGCGCGCCATAGCTTTCATAGGCAATTTCAACAGGCGCAAGCACGCCCCCGCCATCGAGCGCCAACGGCTCGGTCAGGGTGATTTTCCGATCAAGGCCAAAGCGCGCGTCAGACATGCGGCGGGGCTAGGGTCGACAGGCCGCCATTGTCAACCGCAACCATGCCCAGCTGTTTGACCCAAATCCCCGCCCCGTCTAAGGCGCGAGGCATGACTGCACCCCAACCCAAGCCCTGGATCATGGACATTGCCCCCTATGTGCCGGGCAAGTCGAAAACCGATAATGGCCGCCTTGTGGCCAAGCTATCGTCTAATGAAAACCCGCTGGGGACGAGCGAACAGGCGCGAAATGCGTTTTTGCGCCATTCGGGCGATCTGGAGCGTTATCCCGATGCCAGCGCCACAGAACTTCGCGAAGCCATTGCCGCGGCTTATGATCTCGACCCCGCACGGATTATTTACGGCACCGGCTCCGATGAGGTGCTGCATCTGGCCGCAGGCGCCTTTGCCGGTGTCGGCGATGAGGTTATTTTCGTGCGCTATGGCTTTGCTGTTTACGAAATCGCCACCCGGCGCGTTGGCGCGACGCCCATCATCGCGCCAGATACCGATTATGCGACCGATATTGATGCCGTGCTCGCCTGCGTGACGGAGCGGACACGGGTGGTCTTTATCGCCAACCCCAATAACCCGACGGGCACCTACACCTCGCGTGTGGACATTGCCCGGCTGCATACCAGCCTGCCCGATCATGTCCTGCTCGTGCTGGACCATGCCTATGCCGAATATCTCGCCGATGAGGATGAAGATGGCGCAATGGCCTTAGCCAAAACGGCCGCCAATGTTCTCATCACGCGGACCTTTTCCAAAATTTATGGGCTGGCGGCAGAGCGGGTGGGCTGGGGCTATGCCGCGGCCCCTATTATTGATGCCATGCACCGGATTCGTGCGCCCTTTGGCTTTTCCATTGCCGCACAAGACGCCGCCATCGCAGCCTTGGCGGATACAGATTTCGTTGCGCACAGCCGCGCGCACAATGCCCAATGGCTCAGCTGGTTCGCCGAAGAAATTGGCAAGCTTGGCAATCAGGGTCTGCGCGCCATCCCCAGCAAAGCCAATTTCCAACTGGTTTTGTTTGAAGGCAAAGTCACGGCGGAAGACGCCTATAAGGCGCTGATGGAGCATGGCTATATTGTCCGCTGGCTGCCCGGGCAGGGGCTGGCCAATGGCCTGCGCATCACCATTGGCACAGAGGCCGAGACACGCGGCGTGATTGCGGCGCTGCGCCAGATATTGGGGGCAGACGCCTAATGCCCGCCGCAGCACTTCCGGGCCATGTCGCCATTATCGGGCTGGGCCTGATCGGCTCCTCCATTGCCCGTGCTGTTGCAGAACGCCTGCCGGATATGACTGTGTCCGGCTATGACGCCAACCCGGCAACACGGGCAACGGCGCGCGAGCTTTCCCTTGCAAGCCGCATTGCCGAGACAGCGGGCGAGGCCGTGATGGGCGCGGATCTCATCATCTTGTGTGTGCCTGTCGGCGCGATGGGCGCTGTCGCCGCAGAGATTCGCGATCATGTCGCGCCGGGTGCGATCATCAGCGATGTCGGCTCTTCCAAGGCCAGCGTTCTGGCCGCCCTCACCGAGGCGCTGCCCGGCCACGCTATCATCCCCGCCCACCCCGTCGCCGGGACGGAACGCAGCGGGCCAGAGGCGGGCTTTGCCGCCCTGTTTCACAATCGCTGGTGCATCCTCACGCCGCCCGAAGGGGCCGATGCCGACAAGGTCGCCAAACTCTCCGCCTTTTGGGAGGCGCTGGGCGCAAATGTCGACCTGATGGATGCGCCGCATCATGATCTTGTACTGGCTGTCACCAGCCATTTGCCGCACCTCATTGCCTATACAATTGTCGGCACAGCGTCTGATCTGGAATCCGTCACCCGATCGGAAGTGATCAAATATTCGGCCGGTGGCTTTCGGGATTTCACCCGCATCGCCGCCTCTGACCCGACCATGTGGCGCGACGTCTTCTTGAATAACAAGGATGCCGTGCTGGAAATGCTCCAGCGCTTTTCCGAAGACTTAACCGCCTTGCAACGCGCGATCCGCTGGGGCGATGGCGACGCCCTGTTTGATTTGTTCAGCCGCACCCGCGCCGTGCGCCGCAGCATCATTGAAGAAGGGCAGGATGATGACCGGCCCGACTTTGGCCGGTCAGATCATATTGGCAGCTAAGCCTTAATCATTGAGCGCATTAATGGCGGCGTGAACCCGGGCTTCCAACTCTTCACGCGGAAGGCCGGCGGGGATTTCGTCCCCCACTTTCATCGTCACAATGCCGGGCGTTGCCATGAGGCCGCGGGGCCAAAGCTTGCCTGAATCGAGCGCCACTGGAATGACGGGCAACCCCAAAATCTTATAAAGCCCGGCCAAGCCCGCGCGCAGGGGCGGCTGCTCCCCGTGCGGCACGCGCGTTCCTTCTGGAAACAAGATAATGGGTCGGCCCGAGTCTTTGGCGCGCTTTGCCTCAACAATCATGCGCCGCATGGCTGAGGCTCCGGCATCGCGATCCACCCCGATGGATCCATGCGCCCGGGCCGCATGGCCCCAACCGAATAGATCCAGCAACTCCTGCTTCATCACGACAACCGGGCGGCGGAACAAGGCCAGCGTCTCCACCGTTTCGTACATGGATTCATGCTTGAAAATGTAGAGCGCCTGTCGATCATCCAACGTGCCGATAACCTGCGTTCTGATGCCCAGAATATGACGGGCGCAGAACCGATGCCATAAGGCCCAATTGCGCGCGCCCCGGATCGTCGCCCGCTCGCCAAAGGCAACCATGATCCAGGCCAGCCCAACGACAATTACGCTGCCCGGATAGAAGATGAGCGCAAAGAATAAAGACCGCAGCACCGCCATCAGATCCGCCCGCCAATTTCGAGCGCGATGAAGCGGGCCAACAGCTTATTATACTCCATGAACAACTGGGTCAGGCTGAAAGAACTGGGCACGGCGTCTCCGACAATTTTCATGGAACCATCAACGCTGTGACGCAGTTCGAGTTCCGCGCGGCGCAAATGCCAGTCGCTCGTCACCAGCCGGACAGAGTGATAGTCATGCCCCGAAAGCCAGCGGGCCGTTTCGCGCGCATTGGAAATGGTATCAACCGACGCCTTGTCGAGATCAATGCAGCAGCGTGAGAGTTTGCGCGGGATATTCACCGCCTCTTCCAGCTCAGCCCGACGCACGCTGGGGTCTACGCCAGACACCATCATCCGCTTAGCTCCGTTCGCCGACAATATATCAATGCCACGCTGAACCCGGCCCGGTCCACCGGTCAAGACGACCACTGCGTCCGTCTTTATGGAGTCATCGGCAGGCTGCGGCAGGAAAATGGCAAACCAGATAAGGCCCAGAAACCAGAGCAGAAAGCCAAGAGCAATCAGGCGGCGGATCATAGAAAACATCCTGTCCACCCGCCTTGGCTTCCGATCAGACACTGTCGGTTTACCTCGGCCTGTTGCATCATCATCGGCCCAATTCAGCCCCTATCATTATCCCCAAAAACTGTCCCTAGAACAACGCCCGGTGCCGATCCAGCCTTGATTGCCCCCGACAAGCTATTGCCAGGTGCGGCCAATCAGTGCTTAGAGGCGATAGTGACCGACCCAAAGGCTGTTGCGTTCCATGATCCTAACCTGTCCTGCCTGTGAGACCCGCTATCTGATTGCCGATGGAGCTGTTCCTGCAGCCGGTCGTCAGGTGCGCTGCGCCTCGTGCAAGCATAGCTGGTTTCAACTGGGACAGGAGGACAGCCAGCGGGAAAGCGAACAGCTTCCCCTGCCACCGCCCACCCCACCTGTCGCTGCTGTGGCGCCCGCCCCCTCTATGGCGGCCAACCGGATTGAGGCAGAGGATGCAGGTCCTGATGGGGCAGAGGCTCCCTCTGAGGACGCAGAGCCTCACCCCCGTTGGCGCCTCCATATCCCGCCAATTTGGCGCTGGGCCGGTATCGGCCTGCTGACGCTTATCGCGCTGGGCCTGATCGGGGTCGGCATTGTCCGATATATGGGGTTAGAGCCGCAAATTGAGGCGTTGATCGCACAGCCCAGCGCACCGGAATCGCGATTGCTGTTAGAGGTGGTGCGCCAGCCTGAACGGCGCATTTTGGAAAGTGGCAATGAGTTGTTCGCCATTTCCGGCCGGATTGTGAACCCGACCAGCGAAGAACAAAAAATTCCCGATATCCGGGCGGAGTTGCGCGATGCAAAGGGGCAGCTGGTCTATGGTTGGACCATCACGCCGCCGCAAAGAACGCTGGAAGCGCGTGGATCGATTGAGTTCAACGCCGCCGAAGTCAATGTCCCCCGCACTGCGCTGCGACTGACCATTAGCTTTTAAAGTGCCGCTCTGCCCAAGGGGCAAAAGCCATTGCTTGGCGCATACGCCTCTGCTAGAGGCGCGCTCCTGTTGCTTGTTTCGGTCCTTTCAGGCTCAAAATATGCGACAAATCGTGCGGCCATGGCGGAATTGGTAGACGCGCAACGTTGAGGTCGTTGTGGGCGAAAGCCCGTGGAAGTTCGAGTCTTCTTGGCCGCACCATTTAGTCCGGGGTCCTCTCCCGGACATTCAAAAACCCGCGGGAAGTAGGGCTGAAAGGCTCGGTTTCCGGCGGGTTTTTTGGTATTTAGGTTTTGGGTCTCGGGCGCTGCACGTCTCCACCCGTCCTGTAGACTCTGGGGTTTGTGCTGATAATCTCCACCCGATCATTTTTTGCTTCGGGAGAAGAGCTTGCCCAAAGATCTTAAAGGAAAACGCATTGTTGTCACCGGGGCTGCCTCGGGCATCGGTCGCGCAATTGCCGAGTCTGCTGCCGAGCGGGGCGCGCGCGTTCTGCTTGCGGACATAGATGCACTAAAGCTGGAAAGCGCAGCTAGAGCTGCGGGTCCATCTGCGAAGACATGTCTTTGCGACGTCTCTGATCACAAGTCAGTTGAGGCTCTAGCCCTACAAGCTCAGACGCTTATGGGCGGCTGTGATATGGTTTTCGTGAACGCTGGGATCATCTCATCATCACGGTTCGTCAAATTCTCGCCAGAGACCGTCGACAAGATTCTGGGCGTTAAGGCAGCTGCTCTATGTCATAGCCTGCCAAGTGGGGTCAGCTCGTCACGGTTTTATCTGCGCGCTCCAAACGATCAATCTCTGCTCGGTATATCGGCATGCCTTTGGCGAGCATAAGCGCCATGATCGGCAAGAAAATTGCGCCCGTTAAGGCAATTGAATAGCGCAGCGATTGCTCATCGCCGAAAACAAAGTCTGTAAAGGCAGCAATGATGCTGGACCCTAGCCCCAAGCCAATCAAATTCACTGCGAGCAGAGTTAAGGCCGTCACCTGCCCTCGCAGGCGATTGGGCGTAACATCTTGAATAGCAGTCAGAATAACACCTTGGGACGCTTGGCCCACCAATGTACCAATGGCCATCAGCGCTAACGCCAATGTCGCCGTGGGCATCAACGGCCCAATCACAAGCGGCAAGGCTTTAACGCAAGTTGCGACGAACATGATGCGCAGATTGCTGTCGACGGTGCCGCGGCGTTGCAAAACGCCCGAGAGCCAACCGCCCGCCAGCGTTCCAAAAGTTCCGCACACCAGCATCAAGGTGCCATAATAAAATCCAACATCTAATGGGCTCATGCCATAGGTGCGGATTAAGAAAGTGGGATACCAGAGCGAGGTTCCAATCGCCAATAAGCCCGATAGCGCTGTAACCCCAATCAAGATGGAGTAGAGTTGCCAACGCGTCTTGAGATAAGCCATCACCTGCCGAACAGGGATCACAGCATCCGCTGCTATACCCCCACTCTCTCGCCGACCCGGATCGCGAATGGTCGCTACCAATGCTGCGATCACTATGCCCGGCGCGCCAACGGCGATGAAGACCAATTGCCACGGCTCAAAACCGGCGAATACACCCCAACCTGTCATATCGGTTGCAGTAAAATAATTCAGCAAGACCCCGCCCAGGATGAGCGCAAGACCGCCGCCAATAGGATAGCCAATGGCATAAAAGCTGATTGCCAAGGCGCGCTTATCTTTCGGAAAATAATCGCTGATAAGTGAATAAGCAGAGGGGCTTAGAGTTGCCTCGCCCACGCCGACACCAACACGGGCTAGAAAGAGTGTGAAAAAGTTTTTCGCAAGGCCGCAACACGCGGTCATGATGGACCACAGCACAATGCCCCAGACAATCAACCTGGGACGACGCGGACTGCCATCGACCATCCGCCCCACGGGCAGGGCCGCAATCGAATAAAGCAATGCAAAAGCAAAGCCCTGCAGCAAGCTGATTTCAAAATCGCTCAGCCCCATGCTGGCCTTAATGGGAACAACTAGCAGTGTAAGGACCCGCGCATCGATGGCACTAAAGGCGTAAGCGAGGAATAATATCGCGACCACATACCAGCGATAACCTGCTGATATGTGAGACGGTGGGTTAGCAGCAGCCACGCGCTTATGCGCCATCGGGCCTCACCACGCTGATGGCGGATCGACCCGCGCCAAAATGTTCGTCATCCGGTCTCGCAACATTGCATCACCCGTTTCACTTTCAGGCAACAGCCAGAACTGACCTGCCTTCACGCCATCTACTGCAAAATCAGCGACTTCTTCGGGCTCCGTCAATGAGATTTTAAGGCCCGTTTTTTCGACCAGTTCTTGCATGGTGCGATAAGCAACCTCGCGGCTCGTTCCTTCCGCATATTCATCGGGGCGAACCAAATTGGATGCCATGATCGATGTGTTGACGGTGTTGGGGCCGGGAAACAGAATGGCCGCACGGACCTTCGTGCCTTCGCGCAACAACTGCTGGTGGAGCACTTCTGAAATGCTTGTAACCGCCGCCTTGCTTGCCGCGTAAATTGGCGTGTTGGGCAAAGAGCGCAACCCGCCATTAGAGGAAGATGTGTTGATTACGACACCTTCTTCGCCAGAAGCGAGCATCCTTGGCACAAATGCCTTGATGCCATGAACAACGCCGAGGACGTTCACATCAATTCCCCAGCGCCAATCATTTAAAGGCAGTGTCCAAATTTTGCGATTGGCCTCGCCAAGGCCAACCCCTGCATTGTTGAACAGCAGATGCACCGCACCAAAGCGTGCAAAAACTGTATCAGCCAATTGCTCAACCGCCTGTTCCTTAGTGACATCAGCGGCGAGGCCCGCTTCTGCACCAATATCAGCGACGGCCACATCCAGCTTGCCTTGGTCAATATCGCACAGGATGACACGGCAGCCCTCTCGAACCAACCGCGCCCCTATGGCTTTGCCAACGCCACTGGCGCCCCCTGTAATCAGGGCAATTTTTCCTTGAAGATCTTGCATGGTGATCAGGACTGGCCAGCAGCGCCAAGCACGATGCCCTCATTTTGAGGATCATCAAAGCGACCAACCCATTGATGGGCAATCCATTCGCCTGGCACCGTCCGCAAAATCTGGCCGCCAGTGACGGTGGCCCCCTCAAC
This sequence comes from Sphingomonas paucimobilis, assembly GCA_945860425.1. Taxonomy (GTDB): domain Bacteria; phylum Pseudomonadota; class Alphaproteobacteria; order Sphingomonadales; family Sphingomonadaceae; genus Aquisediminimonas; species Aquisediminimonas paucimobilis_A. The sequence goes on along the minus strand of CAMAQU010000059.1, from coordinate 555 downwards.
ATACTCCATGTTCAGGATGCGATTTACGGGCAGATCAACCAGCGGATCATAAGGCGAGTCTGCCAAGGTGATGACACCCTTCATATCGGCGCGCTTATGGTAGTTCCGTTCCCAGTTGAGGCGTGTGAGATACACGTCACCATCGAAGGTGTTGGGGTCGGTAATGCCTTGCAAGGCTTTGTAGCAGAACAGATGTTCAGTGAACTGCTTGGGGTTGGCGTTATCGGCACCAATCTCACCTTCAATGGTGAAATAGGTGATGCCATGGCGCGAGCAGGTGGCGCGGACTTTATTGCCATCTTTCACAAAGCTTGTGGTCGCAATCTTCTTCGGTTCGCCAAATCGTTCGCGGCCGCTGGTGACGACACTTTCACCTTCCATTGCCATATGGAAGCAATAGGCACCCGGCGTGCCTTCAAAAGTGCAATTCAAGCCAACGGTTAGTGCACCAATTTCCACGGTGCGCTCGGGTGTCAGGTGCATAGCAACATGGGCCATTTGCAGCCAAATCTCTGGCCGCTCAATGGCCTCAAGTGGCTTGGGGAGCAGGGCGGC
>CAMAQU010000058.1 GCA_945860425.1 Sphingomonas paucimobilis | reverse complement strand
TGGTGTTCCCGCCCGACTTGTTCAGCGGGGAAGTGAAGTGGATTTTGATTGGCTTGGCGGCGCAGCAACGCTTGGCCTAACCGCGGGTGCATCTGCCCCAGAATTGCTGGTCCGCGAAGTGGTTGACTGCCTGCGGGAACGCTTTGATGTCATCGAAGAGCAGGTAAAAACAGCGGACGAAGACATTGTCTTTAAGCTTCCCCGCAAGCTAACGGAATAGGATGGCCGTCTATACCCATATCGCTGCCGAAGACATGGCAGATTATGTGCGCGCCTTTGATGCGGGCGAACTCCGCTCTGCCAAAGGGATCGCCGAAGGGGTTGAGAACAGCAATTATCTGGTCGAGACAGACAAGGGCCGATTTATCTTCACCGTTTATGAAAAACGTGTCGATATCAATGATTTACCGTTCTTTCTTGGGATGATTGATCATCTTGTGGCGCGCGGATGCCCGGTGCCAGCGGCGCTTAAGGCGCGCGATGGCAGCGGCACAATCACGCGTCAGGGAAAAGCCATGGCGATGATGGCCTTCATGCCCGGCCTCTCCGTATCGCACCCCACGCCCGCTCAGGCGCTCTCAACGGGCAAGGCCTTGGGTCAGCTTCACCAAGCACTGGCCGACTTCCCGCTTGATCGCGCCAATACGCTTGGCCCAGAGGGTTGGTATGATCTGGCCAAGCGGTGCGGCGATGATCTTGATAAGATCCAGCCTGGCTTGAAGGCGCGGGTGGCGGCGGAATGCGCGTTCTTGGAGACACATTGGCCCAAAGACCTCGCGCGCAGCGTCATCCATGCCGATCTGTTTCCCGACAACGTCTTAATGTCGGGGGATCAGGTGTGTGCGGTCATTGATTTCTACTTTGCCTGCACGGAAATCCGCGCATGGGACCTTGCCGTCACGCATAGCTCTTGGAGCTTTGATGCCGCCAGCAACATCTATGTGCCCGCTGTCGGAGATGCGCTTATCGCTGGTTATGAAATCAGCTTTGGACTGACCGAGGCTGAACGGTCGGCCTTTCCCATATTGGCGCGCGGGGCGTGCCTGCGTTTTCTTCTGACGCGCGCATGGGATTGGCTCAACACCCCGGCCGATGCACTTGTGACCCGCAAAGACCCGCTCGCCTATCTGGCCCGTCTGGAGCATTACGCCCAGCCGTGAGTGATCTCCCCAGCGTCAAAATCGCCACAGATGGCGCCTGCAAAGGCAATCCCGGCCCCGGCGGCTGGGGGGTGTTGATGCGCTTTAACGGCGTGGAGAAGGAATTATCGGGCAGCGATCCTGCAACGACCAATAACCGAATGGAGTTGATGGCCGCCATCCAGGGCCTCAAGGCGCTGAACCGACCTTGCCATGTCGTTCTGGAAACCGACAGCGCCTATGTGCGCGACGGCATCACCAAATGGATCCACGGCTGGCAGCGCAATGGCTGGCGCACCGCCGATAAAAAGCCGGTCAAGAATGCGGATCTTTGGCAGGAATTATTGGCTGCCAGCAAAGCGCATAAGATCGACTGGCGCTGGGTGAAAGGCCATTCAGGCGACCCCGATAATGAACGCGCCGATCAATTGGCGAGCAATGCCGCCCTGCTGGAAAGCGTCAGCTAAACCGCGCGGGTCGATAAGGCGCGGGATCAATCCCGTCATAAGGCGCATCTGGAGACACACCCAAAATCTCTGCCGCAAGAAGCGCGGCAATGGCGGGGGCCGTTTGGATGCCAAAGCCCCCTTGCCCCGCACACCAATAAAAACCGGCGCAGGACGGATCTTCTCCGAACACGGGCGCGCGATCTGGAGCAAAGCTGCGCAGCCCGGCCCAGCGGCGCTCCACCGCCTCAATCGGCCAATCCACCACGTGCTGCAATTCATCAATGGCGCGGGCGACATCGACTTCCTCTGGCGCGGCATCACAGGCGATTGAAGGCGTTTCATCATGCGGACTGAGCCAAAGCCGCCTTGGCCCTTCCGGCTTGAAGTAAAACCGCCCGGCCAGATCGATGGTGAGCGGCAGATCCATGGGGATATCGCAGCCCAAACGCAGTTGAACCATTGTCCGGCGTAAGGGCTGAATCTGAATAGGCAGCGCACCTGCCATCTGCGCCACATCGCTGGCCCAAGCCCCCGCTGCATTGATTATGCGTGCCGCACGCCATGTGCCGTTTGGGGATGTGATCGTCCAAACGCCCTTCGCGTCGCGCTGGAGCTCAGACACCGGTTGGCGCAGCGCGATCTCCACCCCAGCCCGCTGTGCGGCGCGCACATAGGCCTGATGAAGCGCTGCCACATCCACATCGGCGGTATTGGCTTCCCAGACCGCGCGGTCCCACGACGGACGCAAACCGGGGATTCTCTCTTCCATCTCGGACCGACCCAAAGTGGAGAGGCGAACGCCTGACCCTTCAAAATCCTTATGAAATTGTGTCTCTAACGCTCCGTCCCCGGTTCGACCAATCATCAATGCGCCGCGGCGCAGAAGAAATCCGTTATCCGCAAACGCAGCAGGTGGGTTTTCCAGAAACGGGCCGGATGCCGTCGTGAGTGGCTGAACCAGCGGGCCGCCATAGGTTTCATTCCAAAAGGCCGCAGATCGGCCCGTGGCGTGATAACCGGGCCGTTCCTCCATCTCGATGATGAGCACGCGCATCTGGGGCGCAAGCGCCGCCGCCAGGCTTGCGCCTGCCATGCCAGACCCGATAATCGCGACATCATAAACCATCGCCCGGCAGTGGCGATGCTGATCCAAGCGGTCAAGCCTGCCGCTTGGATCAGGTTACACCAAAGCCCTTAAATCGGCTTGCAAGTGGACTGCCGACGAACACCATCCAAATCCTTGATATCAGAGGGTGTTTTCAACAGCAGACGCACAAGTGCGATCCCGCGATCATAATCGACGCGCACGGTCTCCACCCCGGCTGGGACCTTTTGGCCCCGACGCGCCAACGCAATTTGAAAGGGCTTTCCGCCTGCATCCATATCATTGCGGACGAACACCACATCGGTGCGCGCATCAAAAACGCTGAGCGATGAATAGCGGCCCGGTGCGGGTGTGATCGAAATCAAAACAGGCCCTTTGGACAGATCATAAGGGCAGGATGAATAAGCGAGATCCGGGCTTGGCCGCACCACAGGCTGGTTTTCCGGCGTGGGCAGCTCGCCATAACGCATGGCATTTAGGCCGGTATCGCCAGCAATCCGGCGAATGGCCGCTTCCATCAGGCCATAGGTCGATAGCGCCAATCCGCCATAATATCCGCCCGCTGCGGCAATCAGCGCAAGCGCTGCTGGACCAATCCACTGTTTCATGCGCAGGCCTCCTTCACCAAGCGGGGCAGCTCTGCGGCAGAAGGTTCCTTCATAAAGGCGGCACCTGGATTATACATGCGCAAGGTCAGCTCAAAGCCCTGTCCCGGTGCGCTCGGCAACCAATGGCCGCTTTCCGGCTTATTGGGGCCGATCGTCACCTGCCAGCCGGATTGTTCCGCCGGCGTCAAAGACGCCCCACTAAACGACCAGATATTGGCCTTATTGGCGACGAGATAGCCCGCTTTGTCGTAAAAGGTGACGCTCCACCAGCGGCTGTCGAGCGCCTTTCCGGTCATCCGGTAGGTGCAAGACCCATCCAGAGGTGCGCCGCTGCTATCGCGTGTTGCGGCCCAATAGAGGGTTTCCGTCTTAGGTAGGGCAAGAAGACCACGACGGGCAACAGCCGCCCGCGTCAGGGTGTCTGTGCTGTTCGTGCCGTAATTTAGGGATGTCGACCAAACGCCATTGCGCACATCGCCATCGGCAAAGCCCTTTCCAGTCGCATGCCATGCAGCGCCCGCCCCCAGAGCAAGACCCAAAATGGCCCCCAATCCATATCGATAGCCGGCCTTCATCGGCACCCCTCCTTCTCTCTTTGCAACAGGCTAACCCGCTGCATCGTGCAAAGAAAGAGGTAAATGCGCGTTACCGCTGAAGGGCCGCCTGCGCTGCGGCCAAGCGCGCAATCGGCACGCGATAGGGAGAGGCTGAGACGTAATCGAGCCCGGTTGTCTCACAAAAGGCAATCGACTTTGGGTCGCCGCCATGTTCGCCGCAAATGCCGAGCTTGATATCCGGCCGCGTCGCCCGCCCGCGTTCCACCGCAAGCGAAATCAATTCGCCAACGCCTTCGACATCCAGGCTGACAAAGGGATCCTGCGGGTAAATGCCCTTATCGACATAGGTCGTCAGGAAGCGGCTGGCATCATCGCGCGACACGCCGAGCGTCGTTTGTGTCAGATCATTGGTCCCAAAGCTGAAAAATGCGCCGACCTGCGCTATTTCGCCCGCCTTAAGGGCGGCGCGCGGCAGCTCAATCATCGTCCCGACCAGATAATCGATGCGCTTGCCCTGTTCGACAAAAACGGCCTCTGCCGTGCGATCCACCACATCCTTCATCAATTCCAGCTCGCGCTTGGTCGCGACCAGCGGGATCATGATTTCGGGAACGGGGGCCACATCCAGCGCGCAGGCGGCCTCAAAAATGGCGCGGGCCTGCATTTCATAAATTTCGGGATAGGTGACGCCCAAGCGACAGCCGCGATGCCCCAGCATGGGGTTGAATTCAACGAGTTCTGCCGCCCGGCGTTTCAGCTTTTCTGCGTCAACACCCGCCGCCTCGGCGACTTCGGCAAATTCGCTTTCCTCATGCGGCAAAAATTCATGCAGCGGCGGATCGAGCAACCGGATGGTCACGGGGAGCCCGGCCATCACTTCAAAAATCTGGCGGAAATCTTCGCGCTGTTCGGGGAGCAGCTTGGCGAGTGCCACACGCCGCCCCGCTTCATCTTCGGCAAGGATCATCTGACGCACGGCGGTGATCCGCGCCGCATCAAAGAACATATGCTCGGTGCGGCACAGGCCAATGCCCTCTGCGCCAAAGTCCCGCGCGGTCTGCGCATCATGCGGTGTTTCGGCATTGGTGCGCACCTTCATGCGGCGCACGTCATCTGCCCAAGCCATTAAGGTACCAAAATCGCCCGCCAATTCTGGCTGAACAGTATCAACCGCTCCGGCCATCACCTCGCCCGTTGCTCCGTCGAGCGTGAGGATATCCCCTTCCTGCAGTTCACGGCTGCCGACGCGCAGCAGCTTTGCCTTGCCATCAATCACAATCCCGCCCGCACCAGAGACGCAGGGACGACCCATGCCGCGCGCGACAACCGCGGCATGGCTGGTCATCCCGCCGCGCGCCGTCAAAATGCCCTTGGCCGCGTGCATGCCATGAATATCTTCCGGGCTTGTCTCAACGCGCACCAAAATGACGCTCTGCCCATCGGCCGCCGCCTTTTCCGCGCTTTCGGCATCGAACACGATCTTGCCAGAGGCCGCCCCCGGAGAGGCGGGCAGCCCTTTGGTGAGCACATCGCGTTTCGCCTTCGGATCAAGCGTAGGGTGGAGCAGCTGATCAAGCGCACCGGGTTCTACCCGCAAAATGGCTTCGTCGCGGGTGATCAGCCCGTCATTGGCCATATCCACCGCGATTTTGAGTGCAGCCTTTGCCGTGCGCTTGCCGGATCGCGTCTGAAGCATCCAGAGCGTGCCACGCTCCACCGTAAATTCAATGTCCTGCATATCCCGATAATGGGTTTCGAGAATGTGGAAGACATTGGCCAGCTCGCCATAAACGTCGGGCATCGCCTCTTCCATCGAGAGCGGCTTGGCATTGGCCCGTTCGCGGGCGGCCTTGGTCAGATATTGTGGCGTGCGAATGCCCGCGACCACATCCTCACCCTGCGCATTGATTAGGAATTCGCCATAATAGGCATTCTCGCCGGTGGCAGGATCGCGCGTGAAGGCAACGCCCGTTGCCGATGTATCGCCCATATTGCCAAAGACCATGGCCTGCACGTTGACAGCCGTCCCCCAATCCCCAGGGATCGCATTGAGGCGGCGATAGACTTTGGCGCGTTCCGACTCCCAAGAGCCAAAGACAGCGCCCACCGCGCCCCAAAGCTGATCCTGCACATCCTGCGGAAAGGGCTTGCCCCATTGTTTTTCGACGAGACCTTTAAAGTCCGCGACCAGCGCCTGCCAATCTTCCGCCGCCATTTCGGTATCGAGGAAGATACCACGATCCTCCTTCGCGATTTCCAAGGCTTCCTCAAACGACCCATGATCAAGGCCAAGGACAACATCGGAATACATTTGGATGAAGCGGCGGTAGCTATCCCAAGCAAAGCGCGCATCGCCCGAAATCTCCGCCAAACCCGCAACAGTTGCATCGTTCAAGCCGAGGTTGAGGACAGTATCCATCATGCCCGGCATGGAGACACGCGCGCCCGACCGCACCGACACCAGCAACGGATTGGCCGGATCGCCAAAGCGTTTCCCCGTGACCGCCTCAATATGCACAACACCCTGCGCCACTTCCGCCCGGACGTTGTCAGGAAAGCTCTGCCCTTGCGCATAATAAAGCGCGCACATCTCGGTCGTGATCGTAAAGCCCGGCGGCACAGGCAGGCCGATTGCGGCCATGCCATCCAGATTGGCACCCTTGCCGCCCAACAGATTCTTGTTGCTGCGAGTCCGCGCGTCTCCGTCCGAAACACCCCCGCCAAAGCGGTAGACAAACTGAGTCATGCGTCCTCCATTTGGGTCAGCACAGGCCGCTATCATGCGGGCCGCCAGATCACCCTTCAATTTTCGAAAAATCAGCAACCCGATGCACCGCATCACGGAACCGGGCCAGCAAGCCAAGTCGGAAGGCCCGTTTTGCAGGGTCTTCATCATTCACCATGACGCCTTCAAAAAAGGCATCAATCGGCGCGCGCAGCGAGGCCAAGGCTGCCATCGCCGCTTCGAACTGTTCGCTCTCAACGGCAGACGCGGCCTTGGGTTCCGCTGCATCCAGAGCGGCGAGCAAGTCAGCTTCTGCAGGCAGCAGGGTCGACCCAGAGAAGGCTGGAGCCGCATCTTGTGCTGCCTTAAGGATATTTGCTGCCCGCTTATAGGCGGCGAGCAGATTGGTACCATCTTCGGTCGTGACGAAGGATTGAAGAGCCGTCACCCGTGCCAATAGGCGGACCAGATCATCCTCCCCACCCAGCGCGATGACGGCATCAATGAGGTCATGACGAACCCCCGCCTCACGTTGTTGGACCTTCAGGCGATCTACAAAAAAGTCGAGCAAGCCATCCGTCTCAGCAATGGGGTAGCGAATGCCATTTTCAACCAGCAATCGGATGACGGCTAGCGCCGCGCGCCGCAGGGCAAAGGGATCTTTTGATCCCGTTGGTTGCATGTCCGCGCCAAAAAACTGCGTTAGCGTATCCAGCTTTTCGGCCAAACTGACAGCCAAGGTGATTGGTGCTGACGGTACCTCATCGCCCTGCCCGACTGGCTTGTAATGATCCCGAATGGCCGCAGCGACTTGCGCGTCCTCACCTTGAGCAGTTGCGTAATAACCACCCATAAGCCCTTGAAGTTCTGGGAATTCTCCGACCATGCCCGTTACAAGATCGGCCTTGCACAACCGTGCGGCGCGTTCGACGAGATTGGCCAAAACTTCACCATCTTCGTCATTCCCGCGAAGGCGGGAATCCATCGGCTCCTCGGATGATGAACGGGCTGCGATTTCGGCGGTGGCGTGATTTTGGATTCCCGCCTTCGCGGGAATGACGCCTGATGTGACAAGCCAGCGCGCCAGTTTCGCAATGCGCTCCACGCGGTCCGCCACAGTCCCCAGCTTTTCGTGGAAGACAATGTCCTTCAGCTTTTCCGCCTGCTGTTCGAGCGGGACCTTCAAATCCGTTTCATAGAAGAAGCGCGCATCCGATAGACGCGCGGCCAGCACCTTCTCATTGCCTGCGATGATCGACGCCCCGCCATCATGCGCGGCGATATTGGCGGTGCAGACAAAGGCATTGGCCAGCTTGCCTGAGGCATCGCGGCAGATGAAATATTTCTGGTTCACGCGCGCCGTCAGCTGAATGACTTCTTGCGGAACGGTCAGGAAATCGGGGTCAAAGCGGCCGAGCAGCGGCACGGGCCATTCGGTTAGGCCCGCATTTTCGATCACCAGCCCTTCATCGGGAACCAGCGTCAGGCCCCCCGAGGCAGCCGCCTTTTGCGCGCCATCCCGGATGATCGCCCGGCGCTCGTCCTGATCCAAAATGACATGAGCCGCGCGCAGTTTCGTTGCATAATCACCAGCATTGGTGATGGTGACTGGTCCCTTGTGGTGGAAGCGATGGCCAAAGGTCGTCGCGCCGCTTTTCAGTCCATCAATTTCACACGGGACGAGGTCATCCCCCAGCAGCGCAATAATGCCTTGCAACGGGCGCACCCAGCGCAGGCTGTTGGTCGAGCGCGACGCCGCGCCCCAGCGTTGAGACTTGGGCCAGGGGAAAGCGCGGATGATCGCTGGAATGGCTTCGGCAATCACATCTGCCGTCTTGCGGCCCGGCTTTTCGACAATTGCAAAATAGATGCCGTCGCGCTCTTCCAACTGATCCTGCGTCAGCCCGGTTTTGCGCAGAAAGCCCTCCAACGCCTGTGGTGGCGCGCCAAGTTTTGGCCCCTTGGTTTCTTCACGAACTGCCTGAGTTTCAATTGGCAAATCATTGATTATCAATGACAATCTACGCGGTGTAGCATAGGTCGTGATCTTACCCGGTGTCAGCCCGGCACGTTCCAATTCCGCCGAAAACAGACGCGCCAGATCCTCCCGCGCTTTGTCTTGCATGCGGGCCGGAATTTCTTCGGACAAAAGTTCAAGCAGGAAGTCCGTCATGTTATGCCGCCCACCCGTTCTTTTCCATCCAGGCCTGACAGCTGCCTTTGGCGAGATCGCGGACACGACCCAT
>CAMAQU010000057.1 GCA_945860425.1 Sphingomonas paucimobilis | reverse complement strand
GACGCGGCCATCCGGATCGCAGAAGGCGCGGCACAAGCTGGTGATGCGGAGGCTTTGGCGCTGCTTGGCTCTTGGCGACTGATTGGATATCCTCTGCCGCGCGATCTGGTCTTGGCACGGTCTTTATTGGCGCAGGCGGCGGAGGCCCGGCATGGCTGGGCGGCCTTGGCCTTGATTGCCCTCACAGCCAATGGCTCAGGTGCGCCGTCAGACTGGCAAGCGGCACTCAACCTCTTGCGTAAGACGGCGGAATGGGATGCAGAGGCCAAAGAGCATCTGCGCCTTCTTCAGGCGATGGACATGAATGCCGATGGCTATCCAACGCACCCGGTCAAAGCCGATACCATCAGTGAAACTCCTTCGGCCCAGTGCTTTCCGGCATTTCTCACCCCGGACGAATGCGCCCATATTGCCCGTGCGGGCCAAAACCTGCTGGAACCATCGATGATTGTCGATCCGGTGAGCGGTAAATTCCTGCCGCATCCCATCCGCACATCGGCGGGGGCAACCTTGGGGCCGACGCGCGAATCCCTGCCCATTCAGGCGATACAGCGCCGTATCGCTGCTGCGACACACATCCCTGTCGCGCAGGGGGAACCCTTTTCCCTGCTCCATTATGCCCCCGGCCAGCAATATCGGCTCCATGTCGATACTCTACCTGAGCCCTGTAATCAGCGGCTGGCGACCTGCATTTTGTATCTGAATCAAGGCTATGCGGGTGGGGAAACCTATCTAGAAGGGAATGCGACCCGGTTTAAGGGTCGTATTGGCGACGCGCTGTTCTTTTTAAATGTGGACGCGGCGGGCCGCCCTGATGCCAAGTCGCGGCATGCCGGATTGCCGGTTGTGAAGGGCACAAAATGGATTGCCACGCGCTGGTTGCGCGCTGCGCCTTTTGATCCCTGGGCAGTTGGGGACGGCGTCGGCACCGGGCGTTAACCTTTTTGAGAGATGCGCTGCCCGCTTCTTTGGCGAGATGGAGGCCCGAGCCGGAATCGAACCGGCGTGCACGGATTTGCAGTCCGCTGCGTCACCACTCCGCCATCGGGCCTCGATCGCGCGGTGCGGTGCGGTCTGTGCGTCGAAAAGGGCGTAAGTGTCAACCAGGCATGAATTTAAACCTTGCCGCTTGGCGCATGGGCAAGGCGGCGCTAAAGCAAAAGTTCATTCAAGCTGTATTGTATCTATAAGACACGTGTGTCACAGGAGCCAGTGTGAGCAATCTTGATTTTCCGGCCATGCGCCGTGCGATGGTGGACAGCCAGCTTCGCACCAACGCCGTTTCCGATCCGCGGGTGACCGCGGTGATCGAATCCGTCGCGCGTGAAGATTTTGTGCCGGCGGATCGGCGCGCGACCGCCTATGTTGATCGGGCCATCCCCCTGTCCGCCACGCGGTCGATGAACCCGCCTTTGGTGACAGCGCGTTTGATTGTTGAGGCCGATATTGCCCCGACCGACAAGGTCTTGGTCGTGGGCGCAGCCTCTGGCTATGCGGCTGCCGTGGTTGCAGGGCTTGCCAGCACGGTTGTCGCGCTGGAAAGCGATGCAGCGCTTGCAGCCGAGGCCAAGACACAGTTGAAGGGCCTGCCCAACGTCACTGTCATCACGGGTGATCTTGCCAAGGGCCATGCCAAGGGCGCGCCCTATGATGTGATTCTTGTTGATGGGGTCATTGAGCAGGTGCCCGATGCTTTGATTCGTCAGCTGGCCGATACGGGCCGTCTGGCCGCAGCGGTGATGGATGGCGGCGTATCTCGGCTGTCCATTGGCTATAAAGCAGGCGCAGGCTTTGGCTTGGATCCAATCATGGATGCTGATGCCGTTGCCCTTCCTGGCTTTGCAAAGCCGAAAGCGTTTTCGTTCTGAACAGATTGTCCGGGGGGACCAGAGGTTCAAGAAAAAGGGCCATGTGCCCAGATGAAGGAATAACAATGTCCCACCGGATCAAAATCGGGTTTCTGATCGCGCTCTCCTTGCCGAGCATGGCATCGGCAGAGACGCTGCGTGAGGCGCTCTGGAAGGCCTATACGACCAACCCGACGCTCACGGGCGCTCGGGCGGCTCAGCGCGCCAATGATGAGAATGTTCCCCTTATCCGCGCCAATGGCTTGCCCAATGTGGCGGTGAGCGGCGCCTATAATGAAACGCTCCATAGCTCGACCGTCTCGATTGGCAGCCCTGATAGGTTCTTTACCGGTCGTGCGAGCGTGAGTGTGCCGCTCTATCTGGGCGGAGGCGTGCGCAATGCTGTGAAAGGCGCGCGGGCTCGCGTCGAGGCTGGCCAAGCCAATTTGCGCGGCACCGAGGCGGACCTTTTTAGCGCGGTTGTGGCGGCCTATATGGATGTCATCCGCGATCAGGCGATTGTGGAGCTCAGCCGCACGCAGGTTCGTGTTCTGGGCGTCAATCTGGATGCCACGCGGGATCGGTTTGAGGTGGGTGATTTGACGCGCACCGATGTCGCCCAGTCCGAAGCGCGTCTGGCGCTTTCAAAGGCGCTGCTGCAACAGGCTGAAGCACGACTGATCGCCAGCAAGGAAAATTATATTCAGCTGGTGGGGAGTGAACCGGATAATCTGGCCTCGCCGCCAACGCTTCCCAATTTGCCGACCACGCCGGATGCGGCCGTCGACGTTGCGTTGAAGAATAACCCGCTCCTCTTGGCCGCAGGCAAGGCGCGGGATGCCGCCCGCTATGATGTCGGTGCCGCCAAGGCGCAGCGCATGCCCCGGCTCGCCGCCATTGGCGACACATCCTATACAGATTATCTGAACTCGCTGCCCGGCACATTCCCGGGCTCGACACGGGCGACGACGGCTGGCGCGCAGATCAGCATCCCGATTTTTCAGGGCGGTGGCCCCTCGGCGCAGGTGCGGCAGGCGCAGGCCCGCCAAAGCCAATCGATTGAGCAGCAAATTGCGGTGGAACGCGGCGTGATTGCAGGCACAAGGTCTGCCTTTGCCTCCTGGCGGGCATCCAATGATGTCATTCAGTCCGCGCAAATTGCGGTCGAGGCCAGCTCCCTTGCGCTCGAAGGGGTGCGTGCGGAAAATAGCGTGGGGACACGCACCATCCTCGACATTCTCGATGCTGAACGCGAATTGCTCAATTCACAGGTTGAATTGGTGACGGCGCAGCGCAATGCCTATGTTGCGGGCTTCCAATTGCTGTCCGCAATGGGTCAGGCCGAGGCGCGCGATCTGGGGCTGGATGGGGGTGCACTCTACGACCCAACCCAAAATTATCGCCGGGTAAAGGGCATTTTCGTCGATTGGGATCAAGATCCCAAGCCCAAGCCGCAGGCGACACGCACGGTTGACTCAAAAGCGCAGACATCGGACACCCCGATCCAGCCAGCTAAATAATAGGGAGTCGCGTCAAATGGGCGGGGCAACGCATGAACCCTCAATGGAAGAGATTCTCTCCTCCATTAAAAAGATTATTGCCGAAGATGATGGCAGGGCGCAGCCGGCCCCTAAGGCGCGGTCGCGCGCTGCGTCTTCTGATGCGGCCGCTCCCTCCGCAGATGCCGATGATACCGCTTTAGAGCTGACAGAGGCCGTTGTCGTTGAGCAGATTGTCTCTGCCGATGCAGCCGCCGCCAGCCGACAGGCGCTCTCCAGCCTCTCTCGCCTCATCGTCAAACCCGATATTGCGGGCGCAGATACGCTCGAAGGGTTGGTGCGAGAAATGCTGAAACCCATGCTGAAGGATTGGCTGGACGCCAATCTGCCAGAGATCGTGGAACGCGTTGTCGCCCAAGAAGTCGCCCGGATTACGGGGCAGGCGCAAAGCTAAACCGCCCACCCATTGCCGCGCTTGGCTTGCAAGGCCGCCATGCGGCTGGCAAAGGCCGGTTCATGTCAGAACTGCCCAAGACTTTCGATCCGTCGGCCATTGAGGCCAAATGGTATGCCCATTGGGAAGAAACGGGCGCATTCCGCCCCAATCGCCCCGATGCCGAACCCTATACGATCGTCAATCCGCCGCCCAATGTGACGGGCAACCTGCATATCGGCCATGCGCTCGACAATACGCTGCAGGATATTCTGATCCGCCACGCCCGGCTTCAGGGCAAGGATGCGCTCTGGGTCGTCGGCACAGACCATGCGGGTATTGCAACGCAGATGGTGGTCGAACGTCAGCTCAATGCCCAAGGACAGAAGCGCACCGACTTCTCTCGCGAGGACTTTATCGCCAAAATCTGGGGCTGGAAGGAAGAGTCCGGCGGGCAGATCACCCGCCAGCTGCGCCGCCTTGGCTGCTCGATGGATTGGGCCAATGAACGCTTTACGATGGATGAAGGCTTTAGCCGCGCCGTCCTCAAGGTCTTTGTCGATCTCTATAATGAGGGGCTGATCTATCGCGACAAAAGGCTGGTGAATTGGGATCCGGGCCTGAAAACCGCGATTTCTGACCTTGAGGTCGAAACGCGCGAAGTGAACGGAAAGTTTTGGCATTTTCGCTATCCGCTGGCCGATGGCAGTGGGCATATTCTGGTTGCGACCACGCGACCGGAAACGATGCTCGCCGATATGGCGGTCGCGGTAAATCCAGAGGATGATCGCTATAAGGCGTTGGTCGGGAAAACCATTCGCCTGCCGATTACGGGCCGTGAAATCCCGATTGTGGCCGATGAGCATGCGGATCCGGAATTGGGGTCTGGCGCGGTCAAGATTACGCCCGGCCATGACTTTAACGATTTCGAAGTCGGCAAACGTGCAGGCTTCAAGGCCGCTGACATGTTCAACATGCTCGATGCCGAAGCCCGCGTTGTGCAGACAGTCGATGGACTGATCCCGACAGACTATCTGGGTCTCGATCGGTTTGAGGCGCGCAAGAAAGTGGTCGCCGCCATTGAGGCCGCAGGTCTGCTCGATAAGGTGGAGGATCGCGTGATCCAAACGCCATATGGCGACCGCTCTGGCCAAGTGATTGAACCTTGGCTGACCGACCAATGGTATGTCGATGCCGAGACCTTGGCCAAGCCCGCGATTGAGGCCGTGCGTTCTGGTGCGATCAAGGTCGTGCCGCAGACTTGGGAAAAAACCTATTTCAACTGGATGGAAAATATCCAGCCTTGGTGCGTCTCCCGCCAGCTTTGGTGGGGGCATCAGATTCCGGCTTGGTATGATGCAGACGGCACCGTGTTCGTTGCAGAAGATGAAGATGCAGCTCGGGTGCTGGCGGGTGGCAAAGACCTGACGCGTGATCCCGATGTGCTCGACACTTGGTTCTCCTCCGCGCTGTGGCCCTTTGGCACGCTGGGCTGGCCTCAGGGCCTTGAACCTCCCCGTGCCGGGGAGGTGCCGAGCCTACTCGCGCGCCATTACCCCAATGACGTTCTCATTTCCGGTTTTGACATCCTCTTCTTCTGGGATGCGCGCATGGCGATGCAGGGCATTCACTTCATGAAGGACGTGCCCTGGCGCACGCTCTATCTGCATGGGCTGGTGCGCGCGGCGGACGGGCAGAAAATGTCCAAGTCCAAGGGCAATGTCGTCGATCCGCTTGGTCTGATTGATCAATATGGCGCGGATGCTCTGCGCTTCTTCATGGCGGCGATGGAAAGCCAGGGCCGCGATGTGAAGATGGATGAAAAGCGGGTTGAGGGCTATCGCAACTTTGCGACCAAGCTTTGGAACGCATCGCGCTTTGCACAGGCCAATGGCATTGGCGGCAGCAAGAGCGTTGAGGCGCCGCCCGCGACCAGTGCGGTCAACCGCTGGATCATTGGCGAAGTCACGGCAACGCTCGCCACGCTCAACAAGGCGTTCGAGGAACTGCGCTTCGATGGGATGGCGGATGTCCTTTATCACTTTGTCTGGGATCAGTTCTGCGACTGGTATCTGGAACTGATCAAGGGCCAGATTGATGAAGAGACACAGGCGGTTGCCGGATGGGTGCTCGACCAGATTCTGGTCATGCTCCACCCCTTCATGCCCTTCATCACCGAAGAGCTGTGGCACGCGCTTGGCGACCGGCCTTATGATCTGATTCATGCCAAATGGCCCGCCCCCGCCGCGACGCCTGATGCCGAAGCGAGTGCGGAGATTGAATGGCTGATCAAGCTGGTGAGCGAAGTGCGCACCGCAAAGAATGAACTGGGCATTGCACCGGGGGCGCGGCTTAACGCGTTTGTGCGGGATGCCAATGCGAAGACCGCGCAACGATTGACGCGCCAGCAGGCGGCGCTTGCCCGGCTTGCCCGTCTGGACAACGTCTCGACCGATCCCGCGCCGGATGGTGGGGCAATTCAGCTTGTCGTTGATGAGGCGACCTTTGTTCTGCCTCTGGCCGGCGTCATTGATTTGGATGCCGAACGCGCCCGCATCACCAAGGGCATTGAGGCAGCGTCCAAGGAAGCAGCCTCGCTTGCCGGACGGCTCAACAACCCGGCCTTTGTCGAAAAGGCCAAGCCCGAAGCGGTGGACAAGGCCCGCGCCGACCATGCTGAAAAATCGGCAGAAGTTGAGCGTTTGCAGGCGGCGCTGACGCGGCTAGGATAGGCTCATGACCCTCTCACTCCCCAACCGCCCGCGCCGCACCCGCTCTTCTGCTTGGAGCCGCGCTCTCCATGGGGAAACTGTGCTGACGCCAGCGGACCTGATCTGGCCCCTCTTCATTACCGCAGGCGATGCGGAGGAACCGATTGCAACCCTGCCCGGCGTGTCGCGCTGGCCAGTGGCGGAGATTGTGAAGCGGGCCAAGGAGGCCCGTGATCTGGGCATTCCCTGTATTGCCCTTTTCCCAAACACGCCGCGTGCGTTGCGCACGGAGGATGGGCGTGAGGCGCTCAATCCCGACAATCTCATGTGCCAGGCAACCCGCGCAATCAAGGATGCCGTGCCCGATATTGGTATCCTCACCGATGTGGCGCTCGACCCCTATACCGCCCATGGGCATGATGGGCTGGTCGATGCGAATGGCTATGTCCTCAATGATGCGACGGTGGAGGTGCTGGTTGGCCAGTCGCTCAACCAAGCGCGCGCCGGGGCGGATATCATCGCGCCTTCGGATATGATGGATGGCCGCATTGGCGCAATCAGGGATGCGCTGGAGGACGCGGCCTTCCCCAATGTCCAGATCATGTCCTACGCCGCCAAATATGCGAGCGCCTTTTACGGCCCGTTCCGCGACGCGGTGGGCGCGGCTGGTTTGTTGCAGGGCGATAAGAAAACCTATCAAATGGACCCGGCTAATGCTGAAGAGGCGTTGCGCGAAGTCGCGCTCGATCTGGAAGAGGGCGCCGATAGCGTCATGGTGAAGCCGGGCCTGCCCTTTCTCGACATTATCGTGCGCGTGAAGCAGGCCTTTGAGGTTCCGGTCTTTGCTTATCAAGTGTCGGGCGACTATGCGATGATCGAGGCCGCCGTGGCGGCCGGGGCGGGTGACCGGGATAAGCTGGTTCTGGAGACGCTCTTGGCCTTTAAGCGAGCGGGCTGTTCGGGCGTGTTGACCTATCACGCGCTGCATGCGGCCAAGCTCCTCAATGGCTGAATTCCGCCTCGAGACGGAACGCCTGATCCTGCGGGATTGGCAACATCGGGATCGGATAGCCTTTCACGCGATCAATACAGACCCGCGTGTCATGCGCTTTCTGGGCCCGCTGATGACGCTTGAGGACGTTGACGCGCTGATCGTGCGGATGCAGCAGATGCAAGAGGGGCTGGGCCATTGTTTCTGGGCGGTAGAACGCAAGGAAGATGGTCGGCTGATTGGCTGGTGCGGCTTGATCCGTGGGGCGCAGAACACCCCTATTGCCGATCGTCTGGAAGTGGGCTGGCGGCTCTCCTTCGATATGTGGGGCCAAGGCTATGCGCAGGAAGTCGCCTCTGCCGTGATCCAATGGGGCTTTCACCATTTCAGCGATGACAGCATTTGGGCCATTACCGTGGATGAGAATAACCGCAGCTGGGGCCTGATGGAACGGCTGGGCATGACCCGCCATGTCGAGCTTGGCTTTGATTACCCCAATGTGCCAGAGGGCAGCCCGCTCAAGCGGCACGTGACCTACAGCATCGATCGGGGCATTTGGGCCGCAGCGCAGAGTTGATTGGACCGCGTCAATCGGCCATGACAGGCCCATGAATAATGTCTCCATCATCACCTTGAACGGCCATACGCCGCAAATTCATCCGTCCGCCTTCATCGCGCCGGGGTGCCGCATCATTGGTGATGTGGACATCGGCCCAGAGGCGAGCATCTGGTATAATTGCGTGCTGCGCGGCGATGTGAATGCCATCCGGATTGGGGCGCGATCTAATATTCAGGACGGCACCGTCATCCATTGTGATTCGGATAAGGGCGGCATGCCCGGCACAAAGACGATCATCGAAGAGGGCGCGCTCATCGGCCATATGGCAATGCTGCACGGCTGCACTATTGGCCGCAATGCACTGGTGGGGCTGGGCTCCATCGTCATGGACGGCTGTGTGCTGGCGGAGAATTCAATGTTGGCGGCAGGGGCCATGCTCACGCCGGGTAAGCAGATTGACAGTTTTCAGATGTGGGGCGGCCGCCCCGCCCGAATGATGCGGGACTTAGATGAAAACTGGGCGACAATGAACCGCATGGCCGTGGCCCATTATGTGCATAATGGCCAAATTCATAAGGCGGCGGTCAGCGGCTAAGGGCTGCCTGTAGGCGCTGCATCGCCGCATCTTGCCGGGCATCAAGCGCCTCAATCTGCCGGATCCTGTCCTCAAGCCGGTTCAGATCCTCGCTCTTGGGGGCGACCATCAACTCACGGCGCACGCTGTCCAGCTCTGCAAGGCCTGATTTCACGGCATATCGGCTCCGCTCCAGCGCAGAGACACGCATTTGGGCTAGGACCCAGCTGTCACTTCCCGATGGCCCGGCTCTGGACAC
>CAMAQU010000056.1 GCA_945860425.1 Sphingomonas paucimobilis | reverse complement strand
GACCCAATATCGCCTGCCAGTCAAAATCTTCATCCTGAACAATGAATATATGGGCATGGTCCGCCAATGGCAGGAATTGACCTATTCCAGCCGCTATTCGGAAAGCTATTCCGATGCGCTGCCTGACTTTGTTAAATTGGGCGAAGCCTATGGCTGGAAGGGCATCCGCATTGAGACGCCCGATCAACTGGAAGCCGGCATTGCCGAAATGATCGCCCATGACGGGCCGGTGATTGTCGATTGCGTTGTTGCAAAGCTTGCCAACTGCTTCCCGATGATCCCATCGGGGGCGGCCCATACCGATATGATCCTTGCCGATGACCAAGTGTCCGGCGAACTGGACGACGAAGCAAAGGCGCTGGTGTAACATGCATATCAAAGAAGGCCCCAAAGAGCGGCACACCCTGTCCGTCACTGTGACGAATGAACCCGGCGTTCTGGCGCGCATTGCGGGCATGTTCACCGCGCGCGGCTATAATATTGAAAGCCTGACGGTTGCGGACATTACCGAGGATGACTCGATCAGCCGCATCACCATCGTCACCGCTGGAACACCGGCTGTTATTGAGCAAGTCGTCGCCCAGCTGGACCGCATGGTTCCGGTACACAAGGTGACCGACCTCACCCTGCTCGGCGATCATGTGGAGCGGGAACTGGCGTTGGTAAAAGTCGCCGGCACGGGCGATCACCGGATTGAGGCGCTGCGCCTTGCCGAAGTTTTTCGCGCCAATGTTGTGGATACGACCATTTCAAGCTTCGTGTTTGAAGTGACTGGCGCATCGACCAAAATCGACCGTTTCGTAGAACTGATGCAAGACATTGGCCTTGTTGAGGTTGCACGAACTGGGATCGTTGCTATGGCCCGGGGGAAATTGGCCATTTGATGAACATCCTCTCCCTCATGGAGAGCAAGGATTTTGAAGGGAATGAAAATGCGCGTTTATTATGATCGTGACGCCGACCTGAAGCTGATCGAAAACAAGAAGATCGCAATTGTCGGTTATGGCAGCCAGGGCCATGCCCATGCTCAGAACCTCCGGGATTCGGGCATTAAGGAAGTCGCGATTGCGCTGCGCCCCGGCTCTGCAACGGCGGCCAAGGCCGAAGGCGCTGGCTTTAAGGTTTTGTCCAATGCGGACGCTGCTGCTTGGGCCGACATCATCATGATCTTGGCCCCCGATGAACATCAAGCGGCCATTTGGGACAATGATCTGAAGGCCAATATGAAGCCGGGTGCGGCCCTTGCCTTTGCGCATGGCCTCAACATTCACTTCGGCCTCATTGAAGCACCCGCCGATATCGACGTGATCATGATCGCCCCCAAAGGCCCCGGCCACACGGTGCGCGGTGAATATGTGAAGGGCGGCGGCGTACCTTGCTTGATCGCCATTCATCAGGACGCATCGGGCAACGCGCATGACATTGCGCTTGCTTATGCCTCTGGCGTTGGTGGCGGCCGTTCGGGCATTATCGAAACAAACTTCAAGGAAGAGTGCGAAACCGATCTGTTCGGCGAACAAGCCGTGCTGTGCGGTGGCGTCACCCACTTGATCCAAGCCGGTTTTGAAACACTGGTCGAAGCGGGCTACGCGCCGGAAATGGCCTATTTTGAGTGCCTGCATGAAACCAAGTTGATCGTCGATCTGCTTTATGAAGGCGGCATCGCCAATATGCGCTATTCCATCTCAAACACGGCGGAATATGGCGACATTAAAACCGGCCCGCGCATCATCACCGAAGAAACAAAGAAGGAAATGAAGCGCGTTCTGGCCGATATTCAGTCCGGCCGCTTTGTGAAGGACTTTGTGCTTGATAACCGTGCTGGTCAGCCAGAATTGAAGGCCAGCCGCAAGGCTGCCGCTGCCCACCCGATTGAAAAAGTCGGTTCAGAACTGCGCGCAATGATGCCTTGGATTGCCAAGAATAAGCTGGTCGACAAGGCAAAGAACTAATCCATGCCTGCCCTGACACAGGGCTGACTTGACGAATTGAAGGGCGGCCCCGACATTGGGGTCGCCCTTTTTCTTTTCCCCAGAGGATCCCCCCCATGAATAAGTCCCTTTTGCTTGCCCTTCCCCTGCTCGCGGCGGCCCCTATTTTGGCGCAGAGCGGCGCTCCTCAACTGCCGGGTGTTGTCGATCCGTCGCGCGTTGCTGCTGGCACCTATGCGGTCGACAATCACCATGCGCAGATCCGCTGGACCGTGAATCACTTTGGCTTCAACGATTATTTCGGCATTTTCGGTCAACCAACCGGAAGCCTCACGATCGACCCCGCAAAGCCCAATGACGCACAGGTCAACATTACCATTCCGGTTGCAGAGTTGGCGACATCGCGCGGTGATTTAACCAAGCACATGATGACCGCAGATTTCCTTGATGCGGCAAAATATCCAACCGCGACTTTCGTCTCAACCAAGGTGGAGGCGAAGGGGAATAAGGCCAAGATCACTGGCAATCTGACCCTGTTGGGTGTGACCAAGCCCGTTATGCTCGACGCGGAATTTACTGGCGCGGGCAGCAACCCCATGTCCAAGAAAGCAACCATCGGCTTTCATGGATCAACCACGCTGAAGCGCAGCGACTGGGGCATGGCCAAATATGTTCCGCTGGTCGGTGATGACGTGAAGATCGACATCAGCATCGCTTTTGAAAAATAGGGCCTCGCCCCCCCCATCCCCTCCCGCTTGCGGGAGGGGCGCGAGGCGAAGGCGGCCTATCGGCCACTGATTTGACGTAAACGTCAAGTTGCCTCTTGAAACCTTTTGAAATCCTGCCAAAATCTTCCGCTCAAAAGATAGGATAGATGACCATGGCAATTGAACATGTCGATGCGCTGATCGTTGGCGCAGGGATTTCTGGGCTTGGGGCGGCTGTACACCTCAAAAAGCTCTGTCCCGGCAAGACATTTGCCATCATGGAACGTCGGAAAAATTTCGGCGGCACATGGGATTTGTTCCGTTACCCCGGCATCCGGTCCGATTCCGATATGTACACGCTCGGCTTTCGCTTTAAGCCATGGACGTCGCGCAAGGCGATTGCGGATGCACCGGCGATCATGGGCTATCTCAAGGAAACCATTGCCGAGAATGATCTTGGCAAAGACATCCGCTATAATAGCCATGTGAAGAAGGCCAATTGGTCAAGCGAGGACGCCTGCTGGATCGTTGAGGGCACGCGCGACGGCAAGCCGATGACGATCAGCTGCAATATGCTTTTCATGTGCGCTGGCTATTATAATTATGATCAGGGCTACACGCCCGACTTCCCCGGCATGGGCGACTTTGAGGGCCAGATCGTTCATCCGCAGCATTGGCCAGAAAAGCTCGATTATCAGGGCAAGAAAATTGTCGTCATCGGCAGCGGCGCGACCGCTGTCACACTCGTCCCTGCCATGGCCGATGCCGGTGCGGGGCATGTGACCATGCTCCAACGCACGCCAACCTATATGGTCTCGCGCCCGGCGGAGGATAAGTTCGCGCTGGGCCTGCGCAAGGTTCTTCCGTCTAAGCTGGCTTACGCCGTTACGCGGTGGCGCAATGTCTTGCTGCAACAGTTTATGTTCAAGCTGGTGCGCAAGCGCCCCGAGCAATCGGCCGAGCGGCTGATCGGCATGGTAAAGGACATGCTGCCGGAGGGCTTTGATGTCGCGAAGCATTTCACACCGCCCTATAATCCTTGGGACCAGCGCCTGTGCCTTGTGCCGGACAGCGATTTCTTCAAGGCGCTCTCCAATGGCCGCGCTTCGATTGAGACCGATCATATTGAACGCTTCACCGAAAAGGGCATCCTGCTGAAATCCGGCAAGGAACTTGAGGCAGACATTATCGTCACGGCAACTGGCCTCAACATGCAGATGCTCTCTGGCCTGGAAGCCTATGTGGATGGCGAGCGGTTCAATTCGGGTGAACGGATTCTCTACAAGGGCGCAATGTTCAACGATGTGCCCAATCTGCTCATGTGGTTTGGCTATACCAATGCCTCTTGGACGCTGAAGGCCGATCTGACATCAGAATATGCCTGCCGCCTGATGAAGCATCTGGACGCGACAGGCACCAAGATTGCCGTGCCAAGGCTGAAGGGCAAAACGGTTGAGCTTGAACCCTTTGTCGATTTTTCATCCGGCTATTTTGAGCGCGCTATGGGCATCCTCCCCAAACAGGCGAAGAGCGCGCCTTGGAAACTGAATCAGGACTATGTGAAAGACATTCGCAACCTGCGCTTTGGCTCGCTTGAGGACGAAGCCATGTGCTTTGAAAAAGCGCACAAGGTCTCCACCAAAACAGAGACTGATGCCTTGCTGGAAGCTGCTGAGTAATTACCGCATCTTGGAAAAGCAGGTCCGGATCTCTTGCACATAGAGGTCCGGCTGCTCCCAAGCGGCGAAGTGGCCGCCCTTATCCAGCTCATTCCAATGTACGATGTTGTGCATCACCGCCTCGGCCCATTTACGGGTGGGGCGCATGATTTCCTTCGGAAAAATGCTCACCCCTGTCGGGACATGAATTTCCTTTGGTGCAAAGCTGCCAAAGCTTTCCCAATAAAGCCGCGCAGATGAGGTGGCATTACCCGGCAGCCAATAGAGCATGATATTGTCGATCATCTCATCCAGCGTCAGGGCATCTTCTGGGGCACCCTGATTGTCCGTCCAAGACCACATTTTTTCATAAACCCAAGCCGCCTGCCCGACCGCCGAATCCGCCAGCGCATAGCCCAAAGTCTGCGGCCGTGTGCTTTGTTGCTTGGAATAGCCGGAATCCCAATCCTGATAATGCTTTAGCGCCATAAACGCCTGCATCTCTCGCGGGCTGGGGGATTGCATATCTTCCGGCGTCGGTCGCGCCATGGGCATGTTGACGTGAATGCCGATGCATCCTTCCGGCGCTTGTTCCCCAATTGCGCTGGTCACGGCGGAACCCCAATCGCCACCCTGTGCGGCCCAGCGTGTATAGCCAAGCCGCGCCATCAGCACCGCCCAAGCCTTTGCAATACGCTCAATGCCCCAGCCTGTTTCCTTTGGCTTATCGGAAAAACCAAAGCCGGGGAGCGAGGGCAGCACCAAGTGAAAGGCATCTTCTGCCCGTCCGCCATGCGCCACCGGGTCGGTCAGCGGGCCAATGATTTTCATAAACTCCAGCACCGATCCGGGCCAGCCATGCGTGATGATCAGCGGGAGCGCCTCTGGATGTGGGGACCGGATATGAAGGAAATGAATGCCCAGCCCATCAATTTCCGTGCGGAACTGGCCAAGCGCATTCAGCCGCGCCTCACACCGCCGCCAGTCATAATGATGCCGCCAATGATCGACCAGTGCGCGCACCTTGTGCAGCGGGGCCCCTTGGCTCCAATCCTCAACCAATTCCGCCTCTGGCCAGCGCGCATGATCAATCCGTCGGTGCAAATCCTCCAGCGCGCTTTCCGGCGTATTGAGGATAAAGGGCGTAACGGCATCCGACATGTCAGCGTCTCCATGGCAATATCTGGCCATCAGACACCAAGACGCGGCCCGGCACAATATTTCTGTGCATTTCTAATATGGACATTCGCCAACCTGCGTCGCATAGGAAATCCACATATGCACACGCAGACGGCCCTTCTTCTTCGACTTACGCGCCCTTAGGCGCGTCCGGCCCCGCGTGCCTTGCCGCACGCAACGCTGCCTAAGGGAAAATCGACCAGAACCCCATCAGCGTTAAAGCGAAAAGACCATGCTGCCTAATCCTGCCACAAAATACCGCCCGTTCCCGCAGATCAATCTGCCTGATCGTCAATGGCCGAGCCAGACAATCACCAAAGCCCCGCGCTGGCTCTCCACCGACATGCGCGATGGCAATCAGGCCCTGATCGACCCCATGGATGCGGAGAAGAAGACACGCTTCTTTGACCTTCTGCTCAAGGTTGGTCTTAAGGAAATTGAGGTTGGCTTTCCAAGCGCCGGGGCAACCGAATTTGATTTCATCTCAGGCCTCGTCACCTCAGGGCGCATTCCAGATGATGTGACCATTCAGGTGCTGACCCAATCGCGCGAAGACTTGATCCGCACCAGCTTTGAAAGCCTGCGCGGCGCGCGCACCGCGATCATCCATCTCTACAACGCAGTCTCCCCCGCCTGGCGGCGCATCGTGTTCCAAATGGATCAGGCGCAGGTGAAGGATATTGCCATTGCAGGCGCCAAGTTCCTGCGCGATGAAGCGGCCAAGCAGCCGGATACCGACTGGCGCTTTGAATATTCACCGGAAACCTTCTCGACCGCCGAAATCGACTTTAGCCTTGAATGCTGCGCGGCGGTGATGGACGTTTTGAAGCCCACGCCAGAAAAGCCGATCATCTTCAATCTGCCCGCAACGGTTGAGGCGGCAACGCCCAATATTTATGCTGACCAGATTGAATATTTCTGCCGCAACGTGCCCAATCGTGACGCCGTTGTCGTCAGCCTGCACGCACATAATGATCGCGGCACGGGTGTCGCGGCGACCGAATTGGGCCTAATGGCAGGGGCTGACCGCGTCGAAGGGTGCTTGTTCGGCAATGGGGAGCGCACGGGCAATTGCGACCTCGTGACAGTTGCCCTCAACATGTACACCCAAGGCCTCAACCCCGGGCTGGACTTCTCTGACATTGATGACGTCATCAACACGGTGGAATATTGCAATCAGCTCCCCGTGCATCCGCGCCATCCCTATGCGGGGGAATTGGTGTTCACGGCCTTTTCGGGGAGCCATCAAGACGCCATTAAAAAAGGCTTTGCCGCCCAAGAGGCGCGCAATGATGATTTTTGGGAAGTCCCCTATCTGCCCATTGATCCAGCCGATCTCGGCCGCAGCTATGAAGCGGTGATCCGCGTCAATTCCCAATCCGGAAAAGGCGGATTTGCTTGGGTGTTGGAGCAGGATCAGGGCCTGAAACTGCCCAAGAAAATGCAGGCGCATTTCAGCCGCCATGTCCAGCAAAAGGCCGATGAAACCGGCCGGGAATTGCAGGCAGACGATATTTGGGATGTGTTCCAGCGCGTCTATTGCCTCAACACGCCACAACATTTCCAACTGCTCGATTATGAAGAAACGCGCGCCCCCAATGGGGAGCGGATTTTTGCTGGAAAAATCACCGTCGACGGGCAGGAAAAGTCCGTGAGCGGACGGGGTAACGGCCTTTTGTCGTCGGTTGTCTCAACTTTGCAGGACAGCTTTGGCCTGAAACTCGACATTGCCGACTATAGCGAACACGCCATGGGCCAAGGCAGCACTGTGCGCGCCGCCGCCTATGTTGAATGCGTGACCGATACGGGCAAGACGGTGTGGGGTGTGGGCATTGATGAAGATGTCGCAACTGCCAGCGTCCGGGCCGTCCTAAGTGCCGCCAACGCCCTGACCAGCTGACCGGGACCGCTAGCTCCAGGCAAGGATGATCGACATGCGCCGATTGCGTGAATCAAACTTGTCCTGGGCGTTATAGGGCTGCCGATCCGCCACGCCCTCAATCCGCATAAACCGGGCGGGATTAACTCGGGCGCCGCTTAAGAATAATCGTGTCACCTCTGCCCGCTCGGCGGAGAGGCGCCAATTGTTCATTCCATTGCGCTCTGACCAAGGCACGGAATCGGTATGTCCTCGGATTTTGATGCCTTTGTTTAGAGTTGAAAGCTCGCCTTCACCCCATCAATGATGAATTGCGCGGCCAGCGCTGCCAGAACGACGCCCAAAATCCGCGTGATCATGGCCTCAACCCGGTGACCAACAGCCTTCATCAGCGGCCCCGCCGCCAATAGGGCTGCGAGATTAACCAGCAACACCAGCGCCAATGCGCCCAGCACAACCAGCGTTTGCTCCATGCCAACCGATTTAGAGGTCAACAGCATGACCGACGCAATGGATCCGGGGCCCGCAATCATTGGGATCGCCATTGGAAAAATGGAAATATCCTCATGTTCCGGATCGGCCTTTACATCCTCCGCCCGGTGCGTCCGGCGCTCGGTCCGTTTCTCAAACACCATTTCGAGCGCGATGAGGAACAGCATCACACCGCCCGCCACGCGAAAGGCATCGAGACTAATGCCAAGCGCCCCAAGAAAGGCCTCGCCAAAAATGGCGAAAAGATAGAGGATGAGGGCTGCAACCAATGTGGAACGCACCGCCATAGCCCGGCGATGCGGCGCAGGTGCGGTTCCGGTCAGGCTGGCAAAAATCGGGGCGCACCCCGGCGGGTCGATAACGACAAAAAACGTCACAAAGGCCGAGATGAACAACTCCATCATAACCTGCGCCCTACCCCCTTAAAGCGATGCGTCTTTGGCAAGGCCCAAGCGCGCGCGCGCGGCCACCACGGTATTGCGCAGCAAGACAGCAATGGTCATTGGCCCGACGCCACCGGGAACAGGCGTCACGGCGGAGGCAATTGCGGCCGCCTCGTCAAAGGCGACATCGCCGACCAGCTTGGTCTTGCCCTCACCTGCGTCAACACGATTAATGCCCACGTCGATCACAACGGCGCCGGGCTTAATCCAATCACCCTTCACCATTTCGGGACGACCGACCGCGGCCACGACAATATCGGCGCGGCGCACAACATCGGCCAAATCCTTGGTGCGGCTGTGCGCGATGGTAACGGTGCAGCTTTCCGCCAAAAGCAGCTGGGCCATTGGCTTGCCAACAATGTTCGAGCGGCCAATCACCACGGCATCCAGACCTGTCAAATCGCCCATCCGGTCCTTGAGCAGCATCAAACAGCCCAGCGGTGTGCACGGCACAAGGGCATCCTCACCCACGGCAAGGCGGCCTGCGTTGACGACGTGAAATCCATCCACATCCTTGGCAGGATCAATAGCCGCAATCACGGCCTTATCGTCAATCTGGCCCGGCAGGGGAAGCTGAACGAGAATGCCATCGACATGATCATCGGCATTGAGCTGCTCAACGAGCGCAATCAGGTCGGCCTGATTTGTGGTGTCTGGCAAACGATGCTCA
>CAMAQU010000055.1 GCA_945860425.1 Sphingomonas paucimobilis | reverse complement strand
CCATTGCTATGTGTCATTCTACAGGGTCCTGTTGTGCGTGTCCGCTGGCCGGGGACAGCACTTCCAAATCGGCCGCTTTAAGCAAGGCGGCCTGCGCTGTCTCAATCTCTTTCCAAAGGTCTGGATCGTTGAGCTGTGCCGGGTCAATATGCTCAGGCCAATATTGGGCAACGAGGTTGGCAAAGGCGTCTAGTTTTGCCTCATCGACCAGAAAGCGCGGGTCCACTTTCGCTGGGTCACAAACCATGCGCAGGCGCAGGCAGGCGGGGCCGCCACCATTGGCCATAGATTGCCGGACATTAACTGCGATGAGGTGACGAATTGGGCCTTTATTACCGATCATCTCCTGCAACCAGGCCCAGACCTGCGCATTATCCTGTGCTTCAGTCGGCAGGATGAGCGCCATGCCCCCTTCGGGAAGTGTCACAAGCTGGGCGTTGAACAGATAGGATTGTATAGCATCGGCGAGGCTTACGCGGTTGGCCGGCACCTCAATTATCTCGAGTTCGGGAAGACGGGTGCGCAATTGTGCGTAAAAACTCTGCTGATCCTCAAAGGCCAGCTCATGCGCAAATAGCACATGTTCATTGGCCACCGCGACCACATCATTGTGAAAAGCACCGGCGGCAATTGCGGCCTCAGACTGCGCCACAAACAAGGGGTCTTTCACGCCATGATGACGGGCGACCGCTTTTGACGCCTCCACATGCTGTCGTGCAGGGAAGGGGCCACCTGCAACGCCATAGACAAATATCTCCACCCCCGGCGCACCATTTTCGGCACACAGGCGCATATGGTTGGCCGCCCCCTCATCGCCAAAGGGCGCAGGGATTGGGCAGTGGATGGCGAAGCTTGGGTCGGCAAAGGCGATTTTGAGTTGGGCCAGTGTGCCCTGCCATTCATGGCTGCGATGTGGCATCGTCATCAGATTGGCGACGCTCACATGGCAGCGCCCATCCATCGTGTCGGGCGCTGGGGACACCGTCGCCGCATTTGCAGCCCACATGGAGGATGCTGATAGGGAATTGGCTAAGAGAAGAGCATCTGCGTCTTGAGCGGTTGTGCCCATGCTGTGCAACCATGCGTGATTGGGGCGGGCCTGCGGCATGAAGACACCTTGCGCCAAGCCGAGCCTGAGATTAGCGCGCATTTTCTCAATGCCCTGCAACGCTGCGGCGCGCGGGTAGGAGCGACCACCTGCGTTGCGTGCAGAGGCAAGATTGCCGAGGCTTAACCCCGCATAATTATGGCTTGGGCCAATCAGGCCATCAAAGTTAATCTCCCTCAGCATGTTAAGAGCGCGTCACATGCGAAACGAGATCACCTTCCCCAATGTGCAAGAGATGGGCGGTTTGCGGGTCGATGGCGATGCCCCCGTCACGCGGGTCTATCCAGCCAAAGCTCGCGCGGAACTCTGCCAGCCGCCCGTGCGCCAGCAGCATTTTCTCTCCCTTTCCATGCGCGCCGAGCGTCTCATCGAGCGCGACGATCCGGGACTCCGCGGCGTCTCGGATGCTGCGAATTTGGTCAGTGCGGGCCGTCATTGTCGGGCCGCCATCGAAGATATCGATATAGTTTTCCCAAGCAAAACCTTCGAGCTCAAGCATGCGCATAGCGGCGCGACCTGTCGGGTGGGGAATGCCCACGACGGCACGGGCCGTTTCCGGCAACATGGCCGTGTATACCGGGTGTTTGGGCATAAGGTCTGCAATAAACTGATTGCCGTGCACGGCGTTGAATTCATCGGCTTGTTGAAAGTTCATGCCAAAAAACCGTCCGGCAACGCCATCCCAAAAGGGGGAGCCGGCCGCTTCATCGATGACGCCCCGCAACTCTGCCAAGGTTTTGTCGGCGAACCGGGCGCGGTGATTGCGGATGAATAGATAGCGGCTGCGTGCAATCAACATGCCCAGTCCACCGGCGCGGGCACTGTGATGAAGATAGAGGCCACCAACCTCGGTTGATCCTTCTAGATCGGTTGAAAGCGTTAACATTTCCGCTCGGAATGTCCGATCCAACTCCACACTATGCTGCGTCAACATGCCGAGACGGTAAGAGTAAAAGGGCCATTTCTGGCCAACTTGAGCAAAGATCTGGCAGGTTCCGCGCACCTCACCGGTTTGCGTATTTTCCAGAACAAAAACGAACAGATCGTCTCGCAAGGCGTCATCGGTTCGACCAAAGGCCTCGGCTGCCCGCTCTAATTTTGTAGCCAAAGATTTCCGATCCGGCGGCAAATTTGTGAAGCCGCCGCCCGTGCTCTTGGCCATTTCATAAAGCGCTTGAAGGTCTGGCGCCTGTGCTGCGCGGACGATATAGCTCATAGACCATGCTCCGCCAGGCGGATGAGCGTTAGCGTTGAAAGCTGTGCACGTTCCGCAAGACTGTCCACGATCAAAAACTCCTTATCTGAATGTATAGCACCGCCACGCGGGCCCATTGTATCGACCACAGGGATGCCACAGGCAGCAATGTTATTGCCGTCGCAGACCCCGCCCGTGGCGCGCCAGCCAATTGGCAGACCCAGATCAGCGCCACAATTCTTCACAAGGGTAAAGAGCCTTTCCGTCTGGTCATCTATCGGCTTGGGTGGGCGGTTGAAGCCCCCGTGCAGATGGGCGTGCACTCCATGCTCTTTCTCAATCGCTTCTATCTGGGCGCGCAGGCCCTGCAGCGCCGTTGCCATGTCGTCCGGCGATGACGGACGTAGGTTTACGCGCAATATCGCAAGGTCTGGCACAATGTTATTGGGGCCGCCGCCATCAATCCTCGCTGGGTTTACCTTCAGCCCGTCATGCCTCAATCCCGCCAGCCGCAAGGACAGGTCTGCCGCCGCCAGTAAAGCGTTGCGCCCGTCTTCCGGATTTCGGCCTGCATGGGCGGCCGTTCCGTGGAGCGTGATGGAAAAATTCCCACTGCCCGGCCGCGCACCGGCAAGTGTTCCGTCGGGCAGAGCAGGTTCATAGGTTAATGCGGCTGTTTTGCCTTTGGCGAGGGTCGCAATCAAACGTGCAGAGGCATGGCTGCCCGTTTCCTCGTCAGAGTTGATCAGAATGTCATAGCCAATGCGCGCGGCATGGTCATGCCGTTCCAGCGCGGTCAGCGCGGCATGGATCACCGCAATGCCGCCTTTCATATCCGCCGTGCCGGGGCCGTTGAGAATGCCTGGTTCAATCCAGTTGAGGGTCTGAAACGGGTGATCGGCCGCAAAAACCGTATCCATATGCCCCGTCAGCAGCACGCGGATAGGGGCATCTGGCCGCACGCGAACATGCAGATGCTGCCCACGCCTGATGGTTTGAATGTGGCCATTTTCATCCACCGTCTCAACAGGGTCTGGGTCAATGAGACGGATCTCCCCTGGCAAGCTCGAAAAGGCATCGGCAAGGCAGGCGGCGAGCTGTTTCAGCCCGATAAGATTGGTCGTTCCGCTGTTTATGGCCGCCCAAGTTTCAACTTGGGTCAGCATGAAGGCGGGATCGATCTGCGTGATCGCGTCCCGTTCCTGTGGCGTCATCAGGGTCATGCCCCCTTATAGCGGGCCGACTGCGCTTAGGCGAGGGGGGAGCCTTGCACGCAGAGGTGAAATTCACCATAGGTGCTTGGCCCTTTTCCTCCCCTAGGATAGACCATAGGTAACTTATCCAAAAAGGGCATGTCATGACCACATATACAGAGCGCGCTGGCCTTAAGGTAGCGGATGTTCTGGCCGAGTTTGTTGAAACCCGCGCGCTCGCGGGAACCGGCATAGCTGCGTCCAGCCTCTGGGCGGGTTTGGCAGATATTATCAATCGTTTTGGACCGCGCAATCGCGCTTTATTGGCCAAGCGGGAGGAGCTTCAGGCAAAATTAGATGCCTGGCATCGCGCCAACCCCGGACCAATTCAGGACATGGCGGCTTATCAAACCTTTCTGAACGATATTGGGTATCTCGTGCCCGAGCCTGCCCCGTTTGAGATCACAACGGGCAATGTAGATGATGAGATTGCCGTCATGGCGGGGCCGCAGTTGGTTGTTCCCTCGCTTAATGACCGATTTGTTCTCAATGCCGCCAATGCGCGCTGGGGCAGCCTCTATGATGCCTTTTATGGCACGGATGCACTCGATGCGCCGCCTGCTCGGCCCGGTGGTTATGATCCGGTGCGCGGGGCCGCTGTTGTGCGTGCGGCCAAGGCCTTTTTGGATGAGGCGGTCCCGCTTAAAAGCGGATCTTGGGCTGATTGGACCGGGGGTGGCCTGTCGTTGGCCGATTCTGATGTCGCGATTATTCGCCGTGGCAACGATATTCTGCTGCGGCACAATGGCTTGGCGATTGAGATTCTGATTGATGCTGAGCATCCAATAGGGCGCGATGATCCGGCAGGGATCAAGGATGTTGTTCTGGAATCCGCGCTGACGGCGATCATCGATTTGGAAGATTCTGTGGCGGCCTTGGATGCCGAGGATAAGGTTGCGGCGTATTCCAACTGGCTTGGCCTGATGCGCGGTGATCTTGTGGCGACGTTTGACAAGGGCGGCCGCAGTGTCACCCGCACGTTGGAGGCTGATCGCGATTGGGGCGAGGATGTGCTTCACGGGCGCAGCCTTTTGTTTGTGCGCAATGTCGGGCATTTGATGACCAATCCGGCCATAATTTTGCCAGACGGAAGTGAAGCGCCAGAAGGCATTTTGGACGCGCTCTTCACCTCTTTGTGCAGCATGCATGATCTGTTGCAGCTCGGCCAGACGCGCAACAGCCGCACAGGCAGCATCTATATCGTTAAGCCTAAGCAGCATGGGCCGGAAGAATGCGCCTTTACCAATGACTTGTTTGACGCGGTTGAGGATGTGTTGGGCCTTGATCGGCATACGATCAAAGTAGGCGTGATGGATGAAGAGCGTCGGACATCGGCCAATCTCGCTGCGTGCATATATGCTGTGCGGCACCGGATTGTGTTCATCAACACAGGTTTCCTCGACCGAACAGGGGATGAAATGCACACGGCGATGCAGGCTGGCCCGATGATCCGCAAAGCGGCAATGAAATCGAGTGATTGGATTCAGGCCTATGAGGCGCGCAATGTGCAGATTGGCCTTGCTTGTGGCCTGTCGGGCAAAGCGCAAATCGGCAAGGGCATGTGGGCCGCGCCTGACATGATGCGCGATATGATGGTGCAGAAGATCGGCCATCCGCAATCTGGCGCAAATACGGCCTGGGTTCCGTCCCCGACGGCTGCGACCTTGCACGCGACCCATTACCACAAGGTGGATGTGTTTGCCCGGCAGGCCGAACTAATGGGCCAACCAACGCCGGGCCTTGATCGCTTGCTGACCATTCCCGTTGCACCCACTGGCCATAATTGGTCGGACGAAGATGTACGCGAAGAGTTGGAAAATAATGCGCAGGGCATTTTGGGCTATGTCGTGCGCTGGATTGATCAGGGGATAGGCTGTTCCAAGGTTCCCGACATTAACGATGTTGGCCTGATGGAAGACCGGGCGACCTTGCGCATTTCCTCTCAACACATCGCCAATTGGCTGCTCCACGGCGTCTGTTCGCCAGAGCAAGTCGACGCGGCATTGGTCAAGATGGCGGCGAAGGTCGATGCCCAAAATGCAGACGATCCCCTGTATGAGGTTCTGTCCGCAAACAGCATTGCCTTCAAGGCCGCTCGTACACTGGTCTTTGAAGGTGTTGTTCAGCCGAGTGGCTATGCCGACCCTCTTTTGCATCGCTTCCGGCAAGAGAAAAAGGCGTCTTAACAATTAATTAGGTAGAGTTTCTGATGACCTATATAATGTGGGGTTCAGCCCATTCCCTTTATTCTGGGAAACTTCGCTCTTACTTGATCAAGAAAGGCGTGCCCTATCAAGAGCGCAACCCATCTGACCCTGAGTTCGCGACGCGGGTGCTGCCCGCAGTTGGGCATATGGTCATTCCTATTCTCGAAACGCCATCGGGAGAGATCTTGCAGGATAGTGGCGACATTATTGACCATTTAGAGGCCCGTTATGCCTTGCCCAGCCTAGATCCCGATACGCCCGTTCAAAAGGTGATTTCGGCATTGTTTGATAGCGTGGGATCCGAATATCTCCTGCCGCTCGCCATGCACTATCGCTGGTCCTATCGTGCTGAGCAGGACGTGTTTCTGCAAGCCGAATTTGGGCGGGCGATGGTCGCAGGCCAAAGCCGTGACGCACGACGGGAGATGGCCAAGGCCGTGATGGAGGTTTTTGCTGCATTCCTGCCCAATCTTGGCGTGTTTCCTGAAACCGAAAAGGCGCTTGAGACGCCCTATATGGACTGGCTGGATGCACTGGATGCCCATTTCCAATCTCACCCTTATTTGCTCGGAGGTCGTCCCTGTCGTGGAGATTTTGGGATGATGGCATCGCTCTATGCTCATTTGGGCCGCGATCCAGTGCCCGCCAATTTGATGAAGGAAAAGGCCCCCAATTTATATCGCTGGACAGAGCGTATGAATGTGGCCGTTATCCCGGATGGCGAATACCCCGGCTATGGCGAAGATTATGCGCCCGATGACAGCATTCCCGAGACTTTGGAGCCTGTCCTAAGTCTCGTCTTCCGAGACTGGACGCCAGGGCTATCTGCAGATGTCGATTGCTTTAACCAATGGGCGGGTGATCGGAGCGCGGGTGATATTGTGTCGATTGGTGGAAAGCGCAGCGTACATCCCGGTGTCGGTTCGGTCAGCTATCCCTTCCATGGGGTGGAGATGAAGCGAGGCAGCGCACCGCATGCGGTCTGGATGTTTGCTCGCACCCAAGATCTGGCACATGCCATGCCTGATGCGGCGCAAACCAGCTTTGCCGCGCTGCTTGCACGAACCGGCGGAACAGAGATGTTCAATCTCTCCATCGGGGCGCGCATGGCGCGCCGAGACAATGTTCTTGTCCTGGCATGAGTGCAGGGCTGCATATTGGGGGCGTTGTTCCCTTTACGCGGCAGATAAGTTTGGGCATGCGCTCCCCTGATGCTGACCGTCGCCGCCCTTTACTGTTTCGCGCCATTTGATGATCCAGCGGCGCTACAAGAGCCGCTCAAAAGCCTATGTCTGGAACAGGATGTGCGCGGCACCATCCTTCTTGCCCGGGAAGGGATTAATGGCACAATTGCCGGCTTAGAGGCAGGTGTATCGCATGTGGTCTCTGCCATTCGGGACTTGCCGGGCTGTGCGGGGCTTGATGTCAAATATAGCAAGGCTGCGACGCTGCCGTTTCAACGCACCAAAGTCCGCTTGAAAAAGGAAATTGTGACGCTGGGCGTGCCGGGCGTTGATCCCGCGCGGCAGGTGGGGGCGTATGTCCAACCAGAGGATTGGAATGACCTGATCTCCGACCCAAACACAATCATTATCGACACGCGCAATGATTATGAAGTGGCCATTGGGACGTTCCGGGGGGCGTTAAACCCGCAGACCAAAAGCTTTGGGGAGTTTCCCAACTGGTTTCGTCAGAATAGGGACTCATTCGGCCCGAAACCTCGCGTCGCCATGTTCTGCACGGGCGGCATAAGGTGTGAAAAATCAACGGCCTTTCTTCAACAGGAGGGCATTGACGATGTTTTCCACCTGAAGGGCGGCATCTTAAACTATCTAGAAAAAGTCCCCGCCGACACCAGCCTTTGGGAAGGCGAGTGCTTCGTCTTTGATGAACGGGTTAGCTTGAAGCACAGGCTTGCCGAAGGGGATTATAGCATTTGTGACGGCTGCACTTGGCCTGTGCGCAAGGGAGAAGTCTGCACCCGCTGCGGCTAAATCCGCGCTTCTCCCCATTCAATCCAGCCAAAGGGCTTGGGCGTTTTGGGCATATAGCCTTTAACCGATTGAATAATCTTAAATCCTGCCGCCTCATAGGCGCCGGTTATGGGTCGGGTCAGGTGGCAATTCCCGCCGATCCTTTTCCAAAGCGGCTCAATCCACCGTTGCCAGCGCGCGACGCCGGGGCTGGGCGCCGCACCATGCTCAAGGAAAAGAATCCGCCCGTCTGGACGCAATACACGCTTCATCTCTGCCAGAACTTGAGCGGGATTATCGACCGAGCACAAGGTGAAGGTCACAAGGATCGTATCAAATTGGGCATCGGCAAAGGGCATGTCCTCACCAATTCCGGCGTGAATATCGATCTTTCGGCCCGTGGCTTCGATCTGATCGCGTGTTTGGTCGAGCAATCCGGGGGAGGGGTCTAGCCCGGTGAGGCTTTTGACCCGGTTCATATCGTAAAAGCCCAGATTAATGCCGCCGCCACAGCCTAGTTCCAGCACATCCCCCTGCGCCTGCGGCACAACAAGGGAGCGCGCCTTCATCACCTGAGGCTGGGCGCAGCAACAGCCAATCAGCCGGGGAACCATATTGCGTTCCCACCAACCCATCGGCCGTGGTTCAGAAATGGGGGGCAAATTCTTTGAGGACATTGCTGTATAACTCCCGCTTGAAAGGGACGATTAAATCCACCAGTTCATCGACATGGGCCCAGCGCCAATCTCGGAATTCTTGATGCGCGGTTGCGATGTTTACATCTTCATCCCGACCCAAAAAATTCATCAGGAACCAGATTTGGCGTTGGCCGCGATATTGGCCTTTCCAGATGCGGCCTAACAACTCGGGTGGCAGATCATAAAGATGCTCCCCGGCTGACCGCGCGATGATATCGACATGATGCGGGGCGATGCCCGTTTCTTCGCCCAATTCGCGCAATGCTGCCGTCTCTGCGTCTTCGCCATCATCGACACCGCCCTGTGGCATCTGCCACGCCTGGCTAGAGACGCCGGACCCGTCGAGCCTTTGCCCAACGAAGATCAATCCTTGCGGGTTTTTGAGCATGATCCCGGCGCAGGGGCGGTAGGGCAGATGCGCATAAGCGTCGGTCATGGATTAGGCCTCAAGCGTCGCAAGAAGTGTTTTAAGGGCGTTCAACCCATGGGTGATGTCACCATGGGCAGAGGGAATGGCTTTGCGCAGGCAAATAAAGCCATGGATGTTGCCTTGTGCTTCCAAATAAACTGTCTGCACGCCCGC
The DNA here is from genome assembly GCA_945860425.1 of Sphingomonas paucimobilis. Lineage (GTDB taxonomy): Bacteria > Pseudomonadota > Alphaproteobacteria > Sphingomonadales > Sphingomonadaceae > Aquisediminimonas > Aquisediminimonas paucimobilis_A. The sequence goes on along the minus strand of CAMAQU010000055.1, from coordinate 300 downwards.
CTCGATGAGGCGCGCGGCATAGGCCCGCCCTTGATCGCGCAGCGGATCCAACCCTGCCGTAATGACCACGGCGGGTGGCATGCCGGATAGATCATGATGCAAAGGGGCAATGCGCCAGCTGCCATCGCCCGCATAGCTCGACATGAAAAAGTCCATCGAGTCTTCAGTTAGCAAAAATCCCTGTTTAAAGGCTGCATAGCTTGGCCAAGGTTCATGCTCCGCGACTGCCGGATAGATGGCATATTGGGCAATGACCGGTTTTGCGGCGGGTTCATTCCTCAGCGCCATGGCCGTCACGAT
>CAMAQU010000054.1 GCA_945860425.1 Sphingomonas paucimobilis | reverse complement strand
GGTTTCTATGCGTTTCTGCTCTTCTCGTCGAACCCATTTGAGCGCCTCAATCCTGCGCTGCCAGAGGGCAATGGCTTAAACCCCTTGCTTCAGGATCCCGGGCTCGCCTTTCATCCACCGACACTTTATTTGGGCTATGTTGGTCTTTCGGTCGCGTTCAGCTTTGCCGTTGGGGCGCTTTTGACGCGCGATGTTGGTCCGGCATTTGCACGTGCAATGCGTCCATGGGTCTTGGGCGCTTGGGCGTTCCTGACGATTGGGATTACAGCGGGTAGCTATTGGGCCTATTATGAGCTTGGCTGGGGCGGCTGGTGGTTTTGGGACCCTGTTGAAAATGCGTCGCTTATGCCTTGGTTGGCGGCGACAGCCTTGCTGCACTCGGTAACGGTTCTCGCCACGCGAGATAGCCTACGTGCTTGGACGGTGATGCTGGCGGTTGTCGCCTTTTCCATGTCGATGGTGGGCACGTTCCTTGTGCGCTCCGGCATTTTGACGAGCGTTCATGCCTTCGCCGTCGATCCTGAGCGCGGGTCGTTCATTCTGGCATTGTTGCTGCTGTATATCGGCGGCGCGTTGGCGCTTTTTGCGTTCCGCATTTCAACGGTCAGAGAAGGCGCACAATTTGATCCGGTGAGCCGGGAAGCGGCACTCGTCCTCAATAATTTGTTGCTCACGGTGATCCTCGGCGTTGTGCTGATCGGCACGCTTTATCCGATAGTTGCGCAGGCTATGGGCCAACAAATTTCAATCGGCCCGCCTTATTTCAACCCCGCGGCAGGATCGGTTGCGTTGCTGTTGATCCTCGCGATGGCGGCTGGCCCGCTGCTGCGTTGGCGTCGGGATGGCTTTGCCTTGCTGGTGCGTCGTTTGGCCGTTCCAGTCGCCCTTGGTCTGGGCGTTTTGATCTCGGTTCGGGTTGCAGCGCCAGACATTGGGACGCTTTCTTGGCTGGGGCTGACCACTGCGGCCGTCGCGGGGGCTGCAAGCATCGCGCCTTTGTGGAAACGAAGCCTTAAGCGCACCCCCCTGTTTACTTGGGGCATGGTCGTGGCGCATTTCGGCGTTGCGGTTGCTCTGGCGGGCATGGCGGCGGACACGGCCTTCATGAAGGAACGGCTGGTTGCTGTTGCTGAAGGCGGCGAAGCAGACGTGGGTCCCTTCAATGTCCGGCTAAAGGCAGTTACGCCAGTTATTGGGCCAAACTGGACTGCGTTGGAGGCGCGCATAGAGGCGCGTCGTGGAGACAGCCCGCCCGTTGTTTTGCGGCCTCAGGCGCGGCATTATATGGACCCCCCGACAGAGACGAGCGAAGCCGCCATTACCACCTTGATCGATGGCCAACTCTACGTCGTTCTTGGTAAAGTAAATGAGGATGGCCGCTGGCAACTGCGGCTTTGGTGGAAGCCGTGGGTCACATTGATCTGGTTTGGCGGCATATTGATTGCATTGGGCGGTATTCTTGCTCTGGTTGGTCGATTGTGGCGCGAGCGCCGGTTGCCGACACGGGATGACCAATGATGCGTAAGATACTGCTTTGGGCGCCGTTAATGGTCTTTGCTCTTTTTCTCGGTGTTTTTCTGCGGGGTCTTCACGCGCCCGAAAACACCACCATAACCTCCAAGATGGTTGGCAAAGTGGTGCCAGACTTTGTGTTGCCCGCGGCGGTTGCCAGCCACCCCGCGCTGACCAGCGATGACCTGAAACAGGGCAAGCCTATTCTGCTCAACATTTTTGCAAGCTGGTGCTTGCCTTGCATCGCCGAAGCGCCTGTTTTGGAAGAACTCAAGCGGCAGGGCGTTGAAATTCATGGGATCGCCATTCGCGACACGCCAGAGGATGTCGCTGATTTTCTCGGCCAGCATGGAGATCCCTATGCGCGCATTGGTTCCGATGTATCGAGCCAAGTGCAGATTAGCCTTGGGTCTTCCGGTGTCCCTGAGAGTTTTGTTGTGGATGGTCAGGGTGTTGTTCGTTTCCAGCATATTGGCGACATTCGAAAGGATGATGTTCCGAAGATTTTGGCCGCTCTCGAGGATGCGAAATGAGGCGCTTTGTCCTTGCATCCGGTCTTCTTGCGGCCTTGGTTGGCGCGCCTGTGCTGGCTGGCTCGCGTATGGCGGCAGCGCCGCTTGCCAATGTTCAGTTGGCAGACCCTGAGCAGGAGAAGCAGGCGCGCAGCCTGATGGAAACGGTCCGCTGTCTTGTGTGCCAAGGCCAATCCATCGCAGATTCCGATGCCGATATGGCGGGCGATATGCGTGCCCTTATCCGGGAGCGCATCCAAAAGGGGGAAAGCCCGGAGCAAGTGAGGGCTTGGCTGGTTGAGCGTTATGGCGACTGGGTGACCTATGCACCACCGCAGCATGGCGTCGCGGCGATCTTATGGGCTTTGCCTGCTATCCTTATTTTAATCGGGGGCTTTGTTGCCGCTGGTCGTATCCGCCGGAGCAGGGGATAATGGCACTTTTCGCAATTCTCTTTATCGCCTTTGTAACGCTTTTGCTGATGTGGCGTCTGGGGAAGTTATCGCCGGGCGCGAGCTATGTCAGCGCGGCGGGCCTTGTTCTCGGGCTTGTCGGCTATTCTTTGCAAGGAAGCCCAAATCTTCCCTCCGCGCCGGTTATGTCAAAGCCCTTGCCCCCGGTCCAATTGCCGGCGGCCAGCACTGCGCAGAACAATCTCATCGGGCAGGTCGGGCCAGATTCGCAAACACTTGCGCAAGCTGATGCCTATTTCCGGATTAATCGGCCTGACCTTGCGGCGAGGGTTATTCAGGGTGCGTTGAATAGGGACCCAAATAACCCTGCCTTATGGACCGGGCTTGGCAATGCCTTGGTCGGTCATGAGCAAGGGTTTCTCGCGCCGGCCGCGGATTATGCATATCGGCGCGCGTTGCAGATCGCGCCGGGATATCCGGGTGCTCTTTATTTCTACGCTGTCGCTTTGGCTGAAAATGATCGGGCGAAAGAGGCGCGGCCTTATTTTGAACGACTCGTTGAGACCATCCCTGTGGAAGCCCCTTTTCGAAAGAGCTTGATTGAGGACCTCGATCGGGCTGGTCTTTTGCCCCGGAAAACCGCGCCTTAGTCGCGCTCAGCCAAATAATTTGCTGGGCTTGGCAATTGCTGCTAGCGCCCGGCGGCATTTCCAAGAAAGAAGCCTCACTACGATGCTTTTGCCCGCACTGCCGGATTGGCTATTATGACCGCCGCCACACCAGACAAACCCGTTGCGCAGGATGCCGATGAGGCAGGCCATGGCGTGCATGGGCCGCTGCATAAGTTGATGATCGCGGCAATCGGCATCGTCTTTGGCGATATCGGAACCAGCCCCATCTACGCCTTTCGAGAAACTTTTGCGGGGCATCACCCTCTGCCGCCGGATCATCTCCATGTTTATGGGGTCTTGAGCCTGATTTTCTGGTCGATGATGATTGTGGTGACATTGAAATATGTCACCGTCATTTTGCGCGCGGACAATAAGGGTGAAGGGGGGAGCCTAGCTCTTCTCGCGCTGATCAGTCGCGAGGCGCAGGGGAAAAGCTGGTCGGTCCCCATTGTCATGCTGGGCGTTTTTGCAACGGCTCTTTTTTATGGCGATGCCATGATTACGCCAGCCATGTCGGTTTTGTCTGCCTCGGAAGGTTTGACGGTCGTTAATCCTGGTTTTCAGCCATTGGTTCTCCCGATTTCGGTGGCCATTCTTTTTGGACTATTTGCTTTTCAGTCACGCGGAACGGCTTGGGTGGGCGCACTTTTTGGCCCGATTATGATCACCTATTTTGCAACGCTTGCCGGTTTGGGGTTGCTGCACATTGTGAACGCGCCAGAAATTCTGTGGGCGTTGCATCCCGGCAATGCTGTGAGCTTCTTTACCGACGATCCCTTGCGCGGTTTCCTTGCCTTGGGGTCTGTGGTGCTCGCTGTCACCGGGGCCGAGGCGCTCTATGCGGATATGGGTCATTTTGGGCGACGACCTATTAAGTTCTCTTGGCTTTGGATCGTTCTGCCCGGCCTCATGCTGAACTATCTTGGCCAAGGCGCAATGATCATGGGCATGTCTCTGGAAGAAGCTAATGAGGCTATGCGCAATCCCTTCTTCTTGCTGGCACCAGAAGATTTCCGTCTTCCGCTTGTGCTGCTCGCAATTGCAGCGACAATCATTGCAAGCCAAGCGGTTATTTCCGGCGCGTTTTCTCTAACGCAGCAGGCCATTCAGCTCGGCTTTATGCCGCGTCTGCGTATCCAGCATACGAGCGAGAGTGCAGCCGGGCAGATTTACATTCCGACAATCAACTGGGCCCTGATGGTTTTGGTCATTTTGTTGGTGCTGCAATTTGGCAGTTCGAGCAATTTGGCGTCGGCTTATGGGATTGCGGTTACGGGTGCGATGTTCATTGACACCTGCCTGCTCGCCGCTCTGCTTCTCAGCATTTGGAAGTGGAACCGCTGGGTCGCCATTCCTCTTTTGGCGGTCTTCTTCATTGTGGATACGGCCTATTTCACGGCCAATCTGACAAAGGTTCCCTCTGGCGGCTGGTTCCCGCTCGTTGTTGGGCTTATTGCCTTTACAATGCTCACCACATGGTCGCGGGGCCGCAAGCTCATGGTGGAGCGGATGCGCGAAGCGGCAATGCCGGTGAAGGTGTTTATCAGCTCGGCCGTCTCGTCCGCGGTGCGCGTGCCCGGCACGGCTGTTTTCATGACATCAACGTCAGAGGGCGTGCCGCACGCGCTGCTCCATAATTTGAAGCATAACAGGATCCTGCATGAACGGGTCATCCTGCTGACCGTGAAAATACCCGGTGTGCCATTTGTCGATGCGGACAAGCGCGCCCAATTGGAAGATTTGGGGCAGGGCTTTCACCGTCTCATCCTGAAATTTGGCTTTATGGAAGAACCAGATGTGCCAGCCGCATTGATCGGGATCAGCGCCTTTAGCCCGCCCATTAAGATGATGGACACCAGCTTCTTCTTGGCGCGGCAGACGCTTCTGCCGTCGTCACGGCCCGGCATGGCCATTTGGCGGGAAAAGCTGTTCGCTTGGATGCTGCGCAACGCGGAAAGCGCGATGGAGTTTTTCCGTCTGCCAACCAATCGCGTGGTGGAACTGGGCAGTCAGGTCGAGATTTAGGGGAAGGGGCTGCTCTGTCAGCAGGGCAGTCTCTCCCGCTTCTATGAAAGCGGTTCTTGGCGTGATCTGGCGGTTGACCCGCCTGAAATCCCTGCCTATAGCCGCGCTTCCCGAAGGTTTCGGTTATTTGGGGCGGAGTAGCTCAGCCGGTTAGAGCAGCGGAATCATAATCCGCGTGTCGGGGGTTCGAGTCCCTCCTCCGCTACCAAAACTTCATAGGCGGCAGGACTATTTGCAATTGGCCCATTTGGCATCAGCCAAATTTAATCGGCGACGGCCACCAGTTCTTCAACCATTATTTTACCTGACAAATGCCGTCCTGAGAGCCAGCCGCATTCGATGCGGGGGCCGAGGAGCCAGTCGCCGCAGACGCCAAGGCCGATATGGCTGTTCCAAAGCGATCCCGTGCCTAGGCCCGTGGACATGGCAAAGCGCCAGCGGTGGGTGGACTGAGCAATAGGCTGAAGGGGAGGGAGACGAAGCTCTTTTGCAAGGGCCGTCAGTAACGCTTCGGCGACCTCATCTGCAGGCTCTTCAAGAAAGTCCGCCGACCAAGAGGCGCTTGCCTGCACAACCCAGCGTTCCAAACCTGTGCGGCCCGGCTTGTTGGTCTCGCGCGATGCCCACCCGATCACATCCCCATCGCGTAAATGGCTGGCGTCGGTCGGCAAGGGCGCGTCAAAGGCGAAGATTGCGGTCCAGCATGGTTGAAACCGCGCCAGCATGGCTTCACGGGCCATACCGAAATCATGCTGCGCCAAGATTGTGACGGCCTGTTCGGATGGGATGGCGAGAACCAATATGTCAAAATGGCCGTCAACCTGTTGGTCTTCGCCAGATAGTGTCCACCCATTGTGTGTCTGAGACGCAGTTGTAATCCGCACATTCCAATGCACATTCAGCGTCGTCGCCATGTGCCGGACGATCTGGTTCATGGTTGGCACACCAACCCAGACATCCTCTGAAATATAAGGCCAAGGTGCCACAATGCCCGCGCTTTCCCATTCCTGAACCTGCGCCACAAAGGCCGGGTCGCGCGCGGTGAAATATTGCGCGCCATGATCGGCGATGGCTTCGCCCAAAGGCGTTGAGAAACGGCGGCTGGACATCCGCCCGCCGGGGCCGCGCCCTTTATCAAACAGCGTGACGTCATAGCCCGCTGCCTGGAGTTCAGCCGCGCAAGAGAGCCCGGAAATTCCGGCCCCCACAATGGCAACACGCTTTGCAGCGTCTGCGCGGCTCATTGGCATGTGCACTCCCTCGGGTCGATCTGTCTGACGCCGGGCATGCGGCCGGGCAGGGGCAATAACAATCTGCCCTATCGTTCAGGTTTGCAGGGTTTAGGCGCTATTGCGGGGTTGAAGACGGCGTGATCTGCAACATGGCATCGGGCCGCGCGAGCGCGATCAAAGTGAGACCCGCTGCCTCTGCGCGGTCAGCGGCAAGCGTGGTTGCTGTGGATATCGTCACAAGAAGGGGGCAGCCGGCAATCACCGTTTTTTCGACCAACTCGTAACTGCATCTAGAGGAAAGAAGGAAGAAGCCATCTGCCGGATGACGCCCAGACCGCGCCAAGGCCCCGATCAGCTTATCCAGCGCGCAATGGCGGCCAACATCTTCGCGGGCGCAGAGGATGGTGCCATCTAGAGCGCAGAAGGCCGCAACATGCGCGCCGCCCGTCGCTGCGTTGAGCGGCTGGTGCCCACGCAGGTGGTCCAGCGCGGAAAAGAGAGCCTTGGGATCGATATCAATCTCAGCTGTGATACGGGGCAGCGGTCGGGCGATTTGTTCCAGATTCTCCATACCGCACAGGCCGCAACTGCCTTCGGACACGCGTACTCGGACACGTGCCAGCATGGGCTCCACATGGTCGGGTGATAGAGTGATCCGCACTATCCACCCCATTGGGGTTTCATGGCATTCTATGGCTAGGATATCGTCTGCCGCGGCGACAATGCGTTCAGAGAGCGAAAATCCGGTGACAAAATCTTCCAGATCCTCCGGCGTCGCCATCATCACGGCATAGCCAATGCCATTATACTCAATCGCGATTGGGCATTCGTCGGGCAGAGTGCGGCTGGCGGGAGAAGATCCACCCGGTTCAATGCGAACAACATTTTGGGCGCGAGAACTGATCATGCGGTTGCGTATAGCATGACCAAACGATCATGCTGCATGCTCAGGCTTTGGCCAGAAAGGGCAGGTGATGCGTGGCCAATGTTTCCGGTGCCTCAATCATCGGTAGGTGGCCAATATCTTCAAGGATAACGGCCTGACAATTTGGGATGCCTGCCTTGATGGGGGCAACGCAGCTCACATCAATCAGGCGATCATGCCGGCCCCAGACAACCAATGTGGGCGTTTTAACGTCGGCAAGCCGATCATTGACCGGACGTTCCAGCGAGTCTGCGGCAATTGCCCAGAAAATGCTGTCCAGCAAAGCCTCGCGTCGTTTGGCCTCTTTGAACATAACTTTCTTAAATTGCGTCGGAATGGGCCGGGGGCGGTGGGAGACAAAGGCCATCAACCGATCAACATCCGCAAATTCGCGCATGACAAGTGGGTTTGCGCCGTCACCTGCCATCTGTTGAAGCTCACTTTCATTGGCCCCTGCAACGCCTGCATTGTTGAGAAGGGTGAGCGACTTGAGCCTGCCAGGGTGTTCAAGGGCCGCCTGCAAGGCGATATAGCCGCCCATGCTGTTGCCGCCCAAATGGCAGCGTTCAATGCCCATGGCATCCAAAAATGCGATCAACCGCGCGGTTTGCGCTGCAATGCTATAGTCGCGATCGGCCGACAGATCATTCTCCCCAAAACCCGGAAGATCCGGCGCGATCAGCCGATACCGGTCTGTCAAATGCGGGGCGTAGAAAGACCAATGGTCTTTATCCGCGCCAAAGCCATGCACCATGACGACGATCTCGCCATCCTCTGGGCCACCGACAAGATAAGGCCAATCTAGCCCGGCTACTTTCACCGTCTTTCTGGTCAGCCGTCCTTTGCGCCGAATAGCCTTTTGGATCTGACGGTAGAGGGGCGCTGGAGCAAACGCATAAAGCAGGATGGGCGCCGCAATGATCACAAGCAGGGCGATGAGAAGAAGGGTCATGAGCATTTTCAATCTTGGATAGAGGATAAACGGCGGCGTTAGCTGATGGTCTTTGCAATTCGGGCGATAACGGCGGCGATAACGGCATCGCGCTCAGGCTCGTTGAAGACTTCGTGATAAAGGCCTTCGCGCAGGTCAAATATCTTGTCTTTGGATGACACAAGCTCAACCAGAAGCTGTCCGCCTTGAGGCGCGGCCAAACTATCTAGGCTGCCATGCACGACCATAAGGGGGAGGGTGATTGTCGACGCATGGTTCGTCAAATTTGTCATCCCATCCAGCATCTCTGCTGCAAGACGGGCGCTGATCTTTCCCTTATAAACCAACGGGTCAGACAGATAGTCTTTCACAACCTCGGGGTCGCGGCTCACGCCATTTGGATCAAGGCCAAGCAACCCGGCTTTTGGGATTAGGACAGATAGGGCCCTGCCAATCAGGCGGGTGGCAAGGGGGACCGGTTGGGCAGGTGACACCACTGGGCCAGAAAGGACGGCCGTTGCATAATCCGATTGATGGCTCAGCAAATGTTGGCCCGCAATCAGGCCGCCCATGCTGTGCCCCACAAGCGCGCGGGGGAGGTTAGGGTGCAGTGATTTCACATGGCGCAGCAACGCTGCCATGCCATCCAGAAAAACCGAGAATGCGGGCACATAGCCCCGGTCGCCATCAGAGCGCCCATGCCCCCAATGGTCGATAGCGTAGACAGCGAAGCCGGATTCAACACATTTCTGGGCGAAATAGGCATAGCGACCCGCATGTTCGGCATAGCCATGCGCCAGCAATATGACGCCCTTCGGGACCGTCTCTGGCATCCAGCTTTGCAGGAACAGCTTTGATCCAGCCGCGCGCGATGGAGGTTGAAGCTGCAGCAGCTCTGTCTTGCTCATGATGTATCCTCCCAGCGGCCTGTGTTCAGGCTGGCGCGGCGATTTTATGACGCGCGCAGCAGGCCTTGTGCAAGTCTTTTCATCAAAGGAGCAAAACCCACCTTGACGCGCGGGTGACAAGGTCGCAACGCGACGGCGAACTTGGGAGGCTTGGATGAACAAAGCAGATGTGATCATCGTTGGCGCAGGCCATGGCGGCGCACA
>CAMAQU010000053.1 GCA_945860425.1 Sphingomonas paucimobilis | reverse complement strand
GCACTTCTGGCCCATGCGTGCCAGACAGATAGTCGCGCACCGTTTCTGCCAACGCCAATTGGTCTTCGGTCAAAAGCATATCCATCAGCCTGCCCCCACGCGCGGCAGCCCAAGCATCCGTTCCGCCGTGATGTTGCGCTGAACCTCATTCGACCCGGCATAGATGGGGCCGGATAGCGAGAAGATATATCCTTCCAGCCACTGGTTCACCGAACCGTCGTCGAAACGCTTCAGCTCGGCATATGCGCCCAAAAGCTGCATCGCCGTGCGGTGCATTGAGCGGTCGAGTTCAGACCAGAAAATCTTGTTCAGGCTCGCTTCCGCACCAATTTTTCCACCCGCCATGATTTTGGCCGCGACCGCATAGGTGTTGTAGGCGTAAGCCTGAGCCGACATCCATGCCTGCAAAACGGCTTCGCGCGCCGCGGGCGCTGCGTCTGCCTCGTGTTTGCGATAGAGATCGATCAGCCGCTTCGCCGTTGCTTGAAAGCGTCCGGGAGACCGTAACATCAAACCACGCTCAAAGCCCGCCGTTGCCATGGCAACATTCCAACCTTCGCCCTCGCCAGCGAGACAATTTTCAACTGGCACGCGAACTTCGTCAAAGAAGAGTTCGGCAAAGCCGGTGTCCCCATGCAACTGCCGGATCGGGCGCCGCGTGATCCCCGGTGTATTCAGATCAAACAGGATGAACGTTAGCCCCTTGTGGCGCTTGCTATCTGGGTCCGTCCTGAACATGCCGAAACCCCAATCGGCAAAGGCCGCGCGGCTGGACCAGGTTTTTTGACCCGTAATCACATAATGGTCACCGTCACGGACGGCCTTTGATGAAATGGCCGCCATATCCGAACCTGCGCCCGGTTCGGACCAAGCCTGCGCCCAAATAACTTCGCCCTTCGCCATGGGGTTGAGAAAGCGCTTCTTCTGTTCGTCCGTGCCGAACTCCATGATCGTCGGGCCAAGCAAGAAGATACCATTTTGGTTCGCACGATTGGGGCCGCCTGCGCGGAAATACTCTTCTTCGAAAATCAGCCACTGGATCAGATCAAGTCCGCGCCCGCCATAGGCTTCTGGCCATGTGACCATGCCCCAATTTCCGCTGGACAATGTCCGTTCCCACGCGACGTGCTGGTCATAACCTTCGCGGCATTCCAGCGTGACGAGCGCGTCCTTCGGCACATGCGCCTCCATCCATGCGCGGACTTCGGCACGGAAAGCATGTTGTTCTGCTGTATATTCAAGATGCATTAGAACTTCGCGGCCTTACCCGTCTCGACAAAGGCATCGCGAGATTTCTGCGAGTCCTCATGCATGTACATTTCGAGCGTGAAGCCCTGCTCCCAGCGATAGCCGCGGTCCACGTCGCGCGGCTCAAGCCCGTTCAGCGCTTCCTTGGCAATCACCAGAGCCTTGCGGCTCTTAGACGCAATCACCGAACAAAATGCCTGTGCTTCCTCGATTAGCTTTTCGCGCGCCACAACCTTTTCGACAGCGCCCAAGCGATAGGCTTCTTCAGCCGGAATATTGCCGCCGGTGAAGAAGGCCGCGCGCACCTTGTGGAGGGGAAGCATACGCGACAAATGGCTTGCCCCGCCCATTGCCCCGCGATCAACCTCCGGCAAAGAGAAGAACGCATCATCCGCGGCAATGATTGTATCGCTCGCCCCGCAAATACCGATCCCACCGCCAATCACAAACTTATGCACGGCTGAAACAACCGGCACCTCTGCATCACGGATTGCCTTGAATGTCAGATAGTTGCCGCGATTGAGGATCGTGATCCGCTCTGGGTGCGCCTGCATCTCCTTAATGTCGACGCCGCCGCAAAATCCACGCGCGCTCTCCGCTGCCCGGATGAGGACGCAATTCACGTCAGGATTGCGCGCAGCGGCCGTGATCATGGCGGGAAGGCTCATCCACGTCTCGCTATCAAACGCATTTACGGGCGGGACGTCAAAGACGATCTCAGCAATGCGATCCCGAATTTCTGTGGTGATAGGCATGGAGTTCAGTTCCCTGCGGTCAGCGCGGCAATGCGAGCGCGCGCTTCGGTTTCGATGGAGGTCATGAGGTCTGCACAGCTCGGCAAGTCCTTCAGCCGGCCAGCCACAACGCCAGTGGCCATTAGACCGTGCTCGGCATCTCCGGACACAACGGCACGCTGGATCATCATCGGCGCGGCGGCGGCCATCATGGCCTGGGTAAGGGGCATTTCACCATGCGACGTCATGCTGCGCGCGGTTGAGATCACCTGCCCCCAACTCATGCCGGATTGGCGCTTCATCTCCAGTCCTGCCTCAACGGCGCGCGCCCACATCGCGATCTTGCCAGAGCCTTCGATGCGCCGGAGCAAGGGATTCAGGATCATCCGCTGCGGAATGCCATCAACTTTGGTGGAGACAGCAATATCGCCTATGCCCGCCTTAACATAGGCCGCCTTGGGCGCAGACGGCACCGGGCTTTCGGCGGTCATCAAGAAACGCGTTCCCATCGCAATACCGGCCGCACCATAGGCAAGCGCGGACGCAAGGCCACGCCCATCCCCATAGCCACCCGCTGCAACAACCGGGACATCCACAGCATCGAGCACCTGGGGCAAGAGCACTGTCGTGGGCACAGCACCGGTATGCCCGCCCCCCTCGCCGCCTTGAACGGTGATCATCTCACAACCAAGTTGAACCATCTTTTCCGCATGCTTCACAGCGCCAACTGTTGGGATGCAGAGAATTCCGGCATCGCGGAAACGCCCGATCATCTTGGCATCTGGCCCACGCCCGAAGCTCACCGCACTCACCCGGTCGCTGTGCTTGAGGATGAGTTCAACAATCTCCGCCGCTCCCGGCTGGAAACTATGGAAGTTAATGCCGAAATTATGGGTCGTCAGATCGCGTAGACGCGCAATTTCCTCACCCGCTTCCGTCGGTGTCATCACGGCACATGCCAGAAATCCGAAAGCACCGGCATTGCTTGACGCGGCCACAAGCTCCGGCTTGGCGACCCAGCCCATCGCGGTCTGGATCACGGGCAGGCGGCAACCAAGCCGCTTGGTCAGTGCCGTGGCGAGAACGTCTGACATCTGGCCTATTTAGCCTCCGACTTGTTCGCCGACGCCGCAGACTTCCCGCTGACGCCCCCGATGGAGTCACCTGTCACCAGATCATTCTGGGCATGGGCGAAATGATGCATGTGGAAAACAGTATCCATAGCCGAGCGTTTGCCCCGCAGTTCCTCAACATGGTTGATCGACTGTTTGGTCAGCCAGTTTCCGAGACGGCCCTGTTTGGCGAGCTTATTGGCCCAAGCAGCCGTTGCTTCGCGAAGCTCGTCACGCGGGACAACCTTGTTGACCATGCCAAAGGAATAGGCGCGTTCTGCGCTCATCCGCTCCCCAAGAAGAAGGAATTCCTTGGCCACGCGCGTCGGAAGTTCAAAGCCATGAGCGAAGTATTCGACGCCGGGGATGCCCATCAGCGGATTGACCGGATCCTGAAAGAACGCGTCTTCCGAAGCGACGATGAGGTCACAGACCCAAGCGAGCATAAGGCCGCCCGCGATGCACGCACCCTGCACCATCGCAATGGTTGGCTTCGGGATATCGCGCCAGCGGCGGCACATCCCCAAATATTGCTCCTGCTCGCGCGTGTAGAGCAGTTCAGCCGCAGGCTTGTTGGTGTGTGGCGCTAACATGAGGCGCTTATCAAATTCGTGATGAAGATCGCGGCCCGGCGTCCCGATGTCATGCCCGGCGGAAAAATGCTTGCCATTGCCGGCAAGAACAATGCAGCGCACCGCATCATCCTGAACCGCCCGATTGAAGGCATCGTCGAGCGCGTAGGTCATCTGACCGTTTTGGGCGTTGTTGAACGCCGGACGATCCATCGTGATCCAAGCGACGTTATCGATCACTTCGTAGAGGATCGGCGTCTCCGTCTCATAATTTATGTCGACGCTCTTGGGTGTAACCAGATCGCTCATGTGCAGCCTCTCCTCAGCTCACCCGTTGGGCGGGCGGATTATCTTTGATGACGCTTGCCCGGATATTATGGGGGTCAAGCTGCGAGATGATCGCAAGTGCCTCAGCATCCGGCAAGGGCGTTTCGACAACATTCCCCTTTTCCAATGGAAAGCCAGTTGCGGCCTGTACCTCGTCAAATGTTGCGCCGGGATGCAGCGAGACGACGCGAATGGCGTTGCCGGCCCCGCCGAAATCCATAACGCACAGGTTGGTGATGATCTTTTTCAGCGCGACGCCCGTGTAATTGCCGCCGGGGATGCGCTTGGCCGGATTATAGCCGACACCCGACACCATATCCACTTCACCTTCAACGAAGACGCGTGTGGTGTGCGATGGGAAGAAGAAGCTGTTCGGGTGGTAAATGGTGTTTCCGGGAAACCCCCGAACGCCAAGCATCTGCGTCTTGGGCTGTTTATGCGTGCCACCCAATTGAGACAGGTTGATCTGCCCAAATCGGTCAATCTGCGTCGGCGTCACCATAGCATGGCGACGCCCGGTCCACACAGCACTGTCGAAAAAGCGTGAGAATGGCAAATAACCCGCCTTCTTACGGTCATCATAATTGCGTGGCCCCAACGGCACCGGCTGTTCAACAAGATAGCATTCGCCATCCGTCATCATCAGTTCGGGCGTGTGTGTCAGCTTCGCAAGACCCGCCCCAAGGCGCGGCACCGGGCCGACCCCTGTCGCAACGATTTCACCATTGCCTCTGAAGGCTTCGGATGCTGCGTAAATACACAATTCTGCAAGAGTAACTTCAGTCATCAGAAAATCGGCAGCGGGAGAGCCGCAACCGCCTCCTTTCCGCCAATGGAATTCAAATAGTCAGCTTCGCTTGCGCCGACGAAACGATCAGCAACACCAGACCAATCGCCCGGGTCTTTGGCAGCATCGGCATAGGCCTTAAATGCCTTCATGTCCCAACCATAATGCGGGGGCATTGAGCTTGGGTGCGCGCCACCGGACAGTTCGACGACACCTGTCACGAAGCACCGCTCAAACAGGTTGAACTGCGCATCTTCGGGATAATGGTCTTCCATCCGATCGACCAGTTCTTCGCAACTGACATAGGCCTTGGTGGCGGCCTTTGCGAACCATTCGTCATAATAGACGTCCGGACCAAAGACCTGCACGTTGCCGCGCCAGTCGGACCGGTTGACATGGATCAGCGCGGCATCAAGTTTCAGCGCGGGCATTGCGATCAGTGTTTCGGCATCGGCATAAGGTGATGTGATGGTTTTCAGGCCACCAAGAGCCGCCAAATCTGTGCCGAGACCAACACGGGTCGGAAGGAATGACAGGCCAAATGCGGCCGCTTTCAGGCCCCATTGGAACATGCCTTCATCGACCTCCAGAACCTCTAGCTGCCCGGCTTCACGGGCCTTTCGGAACCAAGGCTCGAGCGGGATCGCGTCGAGCGACACAAAGGCAAAGACAAGCTTTTTCACTTTGCCCGCCGCGCACAGCATCCCGACATCTGCACCGCCATAAGCAACGATGGTAAGGTCCTTTAGGTCGGAACGCAGAATCTCGCGCACCAGTGCCATCGGCTTGCGCCGCGGGCCCCAGCCACCAATCCCAATGGTCATCCCATCAGACAGTTGGGCGACGATCTCCGCCGCAGTCATACGTTTGTCCAGCATTAGGATTGCGCTTCCTTCATGGCCTTCTGCCAGGCCCATTCGTGCCCCCAGAGACTGATCCCTTCATGCCGCGTTGTGACCCAAGTGTCGGGATCAATCACGAGACTGTCATACCCAATTTCCATGTCGAACCCACCGGGTGTCTGCACATAAAACCCCGTCGTTTCGTCATTATAGTGGCGGCCGAGCGTTGCTGATTCCACATAGCCCAACTGCTTCATCCGGTCATGCGCCTTCCCGACATCAATCAGGTTTGGATATTCGAGCATAATGTGGACCAAGCCTGATGGCGGAACTGGCCCTTCGCCAAAAGCGATGCTGTGATGGCGGCCATTATCGGCATGGAGAAAGGCAAAGCCCATCGATGGCCCATCCGGCCCAAAAAGGTTGAAGCGCGGCATGTCTGACTGGCGAAAGCCAATGACGTCGCAATAAAAGGCAACGGTTTCATCAAAATTCGGTGCGGAGAAAACTGCGTGGCCCATGCCCAACTCGCCAGTCACAAAGTGGGAAATGCCTTGCGGAGAGACGAAGGGCACGTCGGTCGTGCTATCTCCGCAATAAAACTCAAGACCATTTCCTGCAGGGTCACTTGTGCGCAAGCCATGCGAAACGCAGCGAAGCGCAGCAAGTTCGGGCGACATCCGCTCAACGGGACGACCTGCGGCAGCAACGGCTGATGCCAGAGCATCGAGTGTCGCAAGATCAGCTACCTCATAGCCAGCGGCCGCACACCATTCCCGGCTGGAGCGCTCAAGTCGAAACCGGAAGGGTCGCTGGTCAATGCGGTACAAAGCCGCGCCGTCTGCTGCGTCATTCGCCCGCATCACACCCGCAACTTGTGTCAGGAATTCATCCCATTTTTCAGGTTGTGCCGTTTCGATAACGACATAGCCAAGCGCCTTTACGCCCATCGGCCTTAGCCTCCCTTTACCAAATCAAGAAAATAGGGGCGTTCACCGCCACCATCGACCTGCAGCCGTGCACCACTGACCCAAGCCGCATCGTTGGAACTGAGCCACATGACAGCACCAGCCAGATCATCCCCAACGCCCATGCGACCGAGCGGCATGGACCGCCCTACTGCCGCCTGAGCCTCCGCGTCGCCGTAAGTTTCTTCGGCATTCTCTGTCGACATAAGACCAGCTACGATCGCGTTGACCCGAATACCATCAGCGCCCCATTCCTGCGCCAAGCTCTGTGTAAGGTTGATTAGCCCTGCTTTGGCGGCGCCATATAAAGTCGTTCCCGGTGAAGGGCGCGCGCCAGACACGCTGGCGATGTTCGCGATGCTGCCACCCTTTTGCGCCTTCATATAGGGATAAACGGCCTGCGACATGTACAGCGGACCAACAAGATTGAGCTTCAGGATAGCGTCAATGAACCGCGGACTGGCGCTTTCGATCGCAGAAGCGGGACCGCCCCCCGCATTGTTGACAAGAATATCGACGCGACCAAATGCACGCGCAACAGCATCAACGAACGCCTTCGCCTGCTCTGCATCGCGAATGTCAGCCTTGTAGAAGGTAATATTCTCCGGCAAGTCAACTGGCTCGTTGCGACCACAAACTGCGACCGCACAGCCAGCCTTTGCCAAGCGCTCTGCAACCACGCGACCCAAGCCGCGCGTTCCACCCGTCACGATCGCTACCTGCCCGCGAAAGTCGTAAGTTACCTGCTGAGTCAAAATCGCGTATATCCCCTCTGGCGACTTCCACTGAATCGCGGAGAGCCAGCCAATAAATTACGCATTATAGGACGTATTACCGGTTTTCAATTGACGATTTGCGTATTCAATGACAAAAAAAATTACGAATGCCCTTATCGCCCTCGAGGCGAGTCGGGACTGTATCAGGAAGAGGAGGCTCGCCATGGCCAGCGTCGTTTCACTAAAGACCCAAGCAGGACTCGTTCCAACGCCCCAAGAGTTGGTTGATCGCGCGCGGGCGATGATCCCGACACTTAAATCTCGGGCACGCGATTGCGTCAAAAATTTCAATGTCTCGGTGGAAACGATCGCCGAGATGAAGGAAGCAGGCTTCTTCCGCATTCTCCAGCCAAAGCGCTGGGGCGGCTATGAAATGCATCCCAATGTTTTCTTCGACGTGCAGAAGCTTTTGGCCGAAGGCTGCATGTCGACCGGTTGGATGTATGGTGTGGTCGGATGCCACCCATATGAACTCGCCCTCTTCCACGATCAGGCACAGCGCGAAGTCTGGGGTGACGATAGTTCGATGCTTGTCGCATCAACCTATCAACCTGTTGGCAAGGTTGAGCATGCGGAGGGTGGATTCTACCTTTCAGGTCGCTGGGGATTTTCAACAGGATCAACGCACTGCGGCTGGGTCTTGCTCGGGTCAATGATCCCGCCGACCGAAGAGGGTGGTCCGCCCGATATGCGGACCTTCCTGCTGCCGCGCAGTGATTATGAAATCATTGAAGGGACTTGGGACACATTTGGTCTGCAAGGCACGGGAAGCTTTGACGTCGTCGTCGACCGTGTCTTTGTCCCTGACTATCGGACCCACCGGTCCGTCGATGGATTCCTCTGCCAAAATCCGGGCCAAGAAGTGAATGATGGCCCTCTCTATAACCTGCCATGGGCGCAGGTGTTTACGCGGTCGGTGTCGACGGCGGCCTTTGGTGGGGCGCGCGCCGCCATCAACGCGGCGATCAATATTATGAATGATCGCGTGTCCACGAACACCGGCAAAGCCGCCAAAGCAGACCCCATTCTGCACGCCGCCATTGCAAAGGCCCATGCGCAGGTGCTGGAAATGGAACTGACGTTGCGCGTCACTTTTGAGGAACTGATGGAGCTTGCCGGTCGCGGTGAGCCCATCCCGATGGAAAAGCGCGCCTTGTTTACCTACAACTCATCCACCGTGGTGCGTCGCATTGCGGACCTTGTCGATGAAATCGTACAGCTGCTGGGTGGCCGTGCCATCTACATGTCAAGCGAAATCCTCCAGCCTTGGTTGGATCTCCACGCTGGGCGCGCTCATGTCGCCAATGATCCAGGAAACCGGACATCGGACGTCATCGGCACGATGCAGGGCCAGCCGCCCAGCTTCATGTTCCTATAAGGCGGGATTGATCATGGCAGACCTCAAGACGGCCACCTATGCCGTCGCTGGCGGATATGACATTCATATCGCAGAAGCCGGCAGCGGCCCCGCGGTGGTTTTTCTCCATGGCAGCGGACCCGGCGCGTCGGGTGCGTCCAATTTCCGGCAAAACATCGATGCGTTCGTGGATGCGGGCTTCCGCGTCATCCTGCCAGACTTGATCGGCTATGGCGCGTCGTCCAAGCCGGAAGGGCTAGATTACACGCTCCAACTCTTCACCGACACCGTCTATGACGCCCTGCGTCAGCACGGCGTCGACCGGGCGTCGCTTGTGGGGAACTCGCTCGGCGGTGGCATCGCTATTCAGATGACGCTCGATCATCCCGAATTTGCCGACAAGCTGATCTTGATGGCGGCTGGCTGCGTTGCCGAACGCGAGAGCTATTTCGTGATGCCGGGCATCTCAAAGATGGTTTCCAGCTTTGGCAGTGATGATTTCAACCTTGCCGAACAAAAGCGGCTGGTGAGCAACCTTGTGCATCCTGACTTCGTGCCGAACATTCCCGATGCACTGGTGGAAGAACGCTTTGCCGTTGCCCGCACCCAGCCCAAGGACGTTCTGGTTCGGATGCGCACGCCAGACCTCAGTCCGCGTCTTGGCGAGCTGAAGCTGCCGATCTTTGTCATGTGGGGCCTCAATGACGAGTTCTGCCCGGAAGCGCATGCCCGCTTATTCCTCGACAAGTGCGATAATGTGCGGGCGACGACCTTTAATCGCAC
>CAMAQU010000052.1 GCA_945860425.1 Sphingomonas paucimobilis | reverse complement strand
GCGCAACCATTGATGAAACGGGGAGCGGCCCAATGCCGAATAGCCGCTAATGATGCGCATACCCTGCCCGCATTGCGGCCCACGGGCGCAATCCGAATTCATTTATCAGCGTACGGTCGATTCCGTCGTGCCACTGGATGCACCATCACAAGAGGCGATGACCAAGCTTTTCACCCGCAATAATCCGCGCGGCGTCGATGACGAAATTTGGCGGCACACTTATGGCTGCCGAGCATGGATGATCCTGACCCGCCATCGCGTGACCAATGAGATTTCGGGGTGCCGCGCCATCGGGCCGGAGGCTTTATTATGATCAACTTCAGCTTTGATGGTAAAGCCTACACCGCGCAAGAAGGCGACACGCTGGCGGCGGCCTTGTTGCGCAATGGTATTGGCCTTGTTGGCCGCAGTTTCAAATATCACCGCCCACGCGGCATCATGACCGCAGGCGTGGAGGAGCCAAACGCGCTCGTCACCGTCGGCGAAGGCGGCAGGGCGGAGCCCAATACCCGTGCGACCGATGTGTTCGTCTATGAAGGTTTGGTCGCCAAAAGCCAGAACCGTTGGCCCAATCTGTCGTTCGATGTCGGGGCGGTTCTGGGCCTCGCTGCACCTGCTTTGTCCGCCGGATTTTATTACAAAACCTTTTTCGGCTCAGCCAAAAAATGGATGTTCTACGAATTTTTCATCCGGAAAGCCGCGGGCCTTGGCAATGCACCGACACAGGCGGATCCTGATCGGTTTAGCCATCGCGCCGCGTTTTGCGATGTCTTGGTTGTCGGCGCAGGCCCCGCAGGCATGCAAGCTGCGCTCGACGCTGCCGAAAGCGGCAAGCGCGTTATCTTGGTCGAACAGGATAACATCCTTGGCGCCTCGCTCATCCGCGACCCGCAAGAACTGGACGCCGCATGGATTGAGGCGACAGCCGCACGCATTCGCGCCGCAGGTGGGCGTATCCTGACGCGGACAACGGCATCAGGCTATTGGGAACATGACCTCGTCACCCTGACGCAACGCATATCGGAGCCGGGGCAAACCCCCGCGCATAATGTCGCGCAACGTCTATGGCATGTCCGCGCAGGCCAAGTCATTCTCGCCAGCGGAAGCATTGAGCGCCCCATGGCCTTTGCGCATAATGACCGCCCCGGCGTCATGCTGTCGCAAGCCTTGTGCAGCTATGTCCGCCGCTTTGGCCTCATTCCCGGCAAGCGCGTTGTCATCGCAACCAACAACGACGATGCCTATAAAACCGCGCAGGCGCTCAAAGAAGCAGGCGCGCAAATTGTTGCGATCCTCGACGCACGGCCAGCACCTGCGGGCGCAAATAGCGGGCATCGCGTCTATAATGATGCCGTTCCGCTTTCGACCAAAGGCGCGCGGCATTGCCTAAAAAGCGTCAGCGCGCTGGTCGATGGCAAGGTGATGGATTGGGATGCTGATCTGCTGGCCGTATCCGGTGGATTTACGCCTGTCGTGCATCTGCATATGCAAGCAGGCGGAACGCTTGACTGGAATGAAGATGCGCAAGCCTTCATCCCCGCCAGTTCGCGTCAGAATGTGACGACCATCGGCGGGGCCGCAGAGCCGCAACCGATATTCAAGATGGTGCCCGTTGGAAAGCCGAAGAAAAGCTTCATTGATTTCCAAAATGATGTGACGCTGGCGGATGTCGATCTGGCGTGGGCCGAGGGCTATCGCTCGGTGGAGCATCTCAAACGCTACACCACTTTGGGCATGGCAACGGATCAGGGCAAGCTCAGCAATATGGCCGCATTGGGGCGCTTGGCCGAAAAGCAGGGCGTCGCCATTCCCGAAGCCGGCTTGACCACATTCCGCCCGCCCTACACGCCCGTCACGATGGGCTTGCTCGCGGGGGCTGGCGCAAAAGATGCAGGCGCGCATGTCCGTCGTCTTGCATTATATGATCTGCACGCGGCTAAAAATCCAATCTGGCAACCCTTGGGCTATTGGTTCCGCCCGCGCGCTTATCCGACTGGCGGCGAAACTTTGGCGCAAGCCGCGCTGCGTGAGGCAAAGGCCGTGCGCAACAATGTCGGGATGACCGACGTGTCCACACTCGCCAAATTTGAAGTCAGCGGCCCAGATGCGGCGGCTTTCCTCGAAATCATCTGCGCTACCACGGTGAGCAAACTCGCCGTCGGGCGCGGGCGCTACACCTTCATGCTGCGCGAAGATGGGATTGTCTTTGATGACGGCACCGTGTGGCGCTTGGACGAGAACCGCTATTTGCTGACCAGCTCAACTGGCGGCGCAGACCGCATGGCGACGCATATCTCCTATGTCCGCCAATTTCTGTGCCCGCATTTGCGCGTGTCTGCCGTTAATGTGCAGGAGCATTATGCAGGTCTGGCCGTTGCCGGACCAAAAGCCAAAGCGGTGCTCGCCACGTTAGTCGGTGAAGAGCCGCCACGCCATATGTCAACCGTTCCGGCTTCAATCGCAGGCGTTCCGGTCATCATCTTGGCCGCCAGCTATAGCGGCGAACGCGCCTTTGAAATCTATGTCGATGCCAGCCAAGCAGAAGCCGTCTGGGCCGCGTGCGAGACGCAAGTGATGACAGTCGGCGGCGCGTTATACGGGCTGGAGGCGATGGAGTTTCTGCGCATTGAAAAGGGGCATTTGGTCGTCGGCGGCGAGGTCGATGGGCGCATGACGCCGCATGATCTGGCGCTCGACAAGATGCTCAACAAGGCGGGTGGATTTATTGGCGCATCAGGCCTTGCCCGCCCTGCCTTGTCCGAAGCCGGGCGGCGGCAGTTGGTCGGGCTGGAGGCGATTGCGGGCGACATTCCCGAAGGCGCGATGCTAATCCCCAGCGAAGGCGCGTCACCGCAAGGCCATGTCAGCGCGGCGGCATTTCGCATCGTCGAAGGCGGGTCTGTTGCGCTGGGCCAATTGGTCGATGGGTTTAGCCGTCATGGCGAAATTCTCATCACCTCGTCCCCGACACGCGGCCAAAAAGCGCGTGTCCGCGTTGTGGCCCCGCATTTCTATGATTCAGCGGGAGAGCGTTACCGTGACTGAAGTGACGATCACGACCCTGCCCGCCGCCCCGCTGCACGTCTTTGAGATTTGGGGCAATGCAGCTTCTGTCGCGAAACGCTTCAAAGTAGCGATGGGCTTTGCACTGCCAGCGACCGGACGGTCAGGTGGCAGCGATGCGCTCCGCCTGATCCGCTATGAACCCACCGTCTGGCTAGTCGAGGGCGACGCATCGCCACTGTCCGCCATATTGTCCGATGACGGCGCGGTAACCGCCATAGGCGGCGGCATCGTCCGCCTCCGCCTTTCAGGCCCCGGTTGGCGGACCTTGCTGATGGAAGGCGGCGTCTTCGACGCAGAAGACCCCGCATTCAGCGCAGGATGCAGCGCAGCGACAATCATCGACCACG
Source organism: Sphingomonas paucimobilis (assembly GCA_945860425.1). GTDB lineage: Bacteria > Pseudomonadota > Alphaproteobacteria > Sphingomonadales > Sphingomonadaceae > Aquisediminimonas > Aquisediminimonas paucimobilis_A. Next base: position 6,239 of record CAMAQU010000052.1, on the reverse strand, counting down.
TCAATGTGCGTTTGCATGTCATCAGTGAAGATGCATGCGACGCCTATGTGCCATTAAGCTTTAGCGCCGGCCTCCTCCATTTCTGGGAAGAAGCAGCGCCTAGCCTTTAGGCGGCTTATTCCGCTTTTTGAGAGATAGCGGCGGGAAGATGCTGCAACGTCATGCCCCGGGCACGGCGTTGCTGAAACCCTTTCCATAACGTCACATCCGGCCCACCGGGGCTATAGGCACCCCAGGACGTGCCAGCTGGTGCCTTCCATGTGCCGGCATCAGAATCTTCGACCGGAACGTCGAGATAGGCCTGTTTGTCGGATGCGCCGCGCAGATGCACGTCAAGGAATGCGGTGATGAAGTGGAGGTTGATCGCGGTGATGCGGTCTTTGCGCCAGATCGGGTCTTCAAACCAATCAATATCCCACAGCGTCCGGCGCATGTCCGCAGGCGCGGGGTTGAGCCCAATGGCATGGCCCGCCTGTTTGAGGGTCAGCAAATATCGGTCGCTGTTCACCGTCTGCGCAAAAAAGGATTTCGCAGCCTTTTCATATCCTACCGTCGGATCCTGATCGCCCGCGATCAGAAGCAGAGGTGCCGTAATTTGGGCCAACCCCTCCTTCCCCCAGATGGTCGCGTCCCCACCCCCAGCGGGGGCCAGTGCAACAATCGCCTTCACGCCCGGCACTTTGGTCAAGGATGCATCAGCTGCGCCCCGCGCAATCTTCTTCAGCCATCCATCGGCAACGTAATTCATAAAGGGATGCGTGGGGTCAAGGCTTGCGCCACCCGCCGTCAGCACGCCATAGCCCCCCTGTGAATAGCCGATCAGCGCGACATTTTCTGGGTCTATCTGTGCCCCCAAGCTTGCTCGCAATTGTGCTGCCACGAAACTAATGTCGACTGGTCGATTATAGGTGGGCGCTGCACTGACAATCGGTGCAGCAGTATAACGGTTTGGGTCGACATGATGGATGGCCGCCACCACGGAACCCTTGGACGCCAAATTTTCGGTCAACCAGGTCATGACGCCCGGTTCATTGCCATAGCCATGTGAGAAGATGACCAACGGAAGGCCGCGCCCTGCGGGCTTTGCGTTGGCTATTGCCAAGCCAGGCTGTGCATAGGCAACCGGCGGCAGGGGTGGTTCCCCCCACAAAGAGCCTCGATAGGTCACGCCCTTCTGCCCTTTACGAACTTCTGCCGGATACCAGATATCCACCTTTATCGACCGATCACGCAGGGCGACCGCGCCTGTTTCGGGATCGGGATGTTCCAAGTCTGGCTGGGCCTTATGGACAAAGGTAACAGACCGGAACCCGACACCACTCGGCCCCATAGCCGCAAGTTCTGGCCCATCGACGCCGATATTGGACGGGATCTGCTGAACCGTCTCCGCCACTGCCGGCGATGCCAGCCCCAGCATCAGACCGAAAAGGATGTTACGCTTCATCGCTGGTCGCCGATGCACTTGGCCATCTCAACTGCTCCTCAATCCATGGATATTCTGATGTCACGCTGGAAAATGTCTTTTCGCGCAAAACCCGCTGACAAACGGACGCTGTCAGCTTCGGAATGTCGCCCAGTTCCCCCGCGCGCGCAACAACTTGCACCTGTCGTGCAAACCGCCCCCGTGTCATCGGTTCAGGCCGGAGGTGGGGCAGCAACTCAGGCACAGCGGCAAGGCACACTGGCGTGGTAATCGTCCAGCCGAGCCCTGCTGCCACCAGACCCAATTGTTGGTGTGAAGATTCCACCTCAATCAGATGCGGCAGTTTCAACTTCATACGGACAATCTGGCGCTCAATCTGCTGGCCCGTCCCCGTCAGGCGAGAAAAGCGGATAAGCGGGAGCGAAGCCTTTTCATCTGTGATGTCGATAGACCCTTGGTAGCGCGCCGGAAAAACGAGGATGAAGCTCTCTTCGATGAAGGGATGCAGCTCCAGCGCGCCGCGATATTCAAGGTTAAAGCTCCCCGTCACCAGCATATCAATATCACGGGCGAGAAACTCTGCCTGATGCTCCATTGAGATGCCGGAACGGATATTCCAGCGACTGGCGCGGCCGCCAAGCTCATTCAAAATGGGCGTCGTGAGTTCATTGGCAAGGCTGAACGACATCGCAACCGTCAGACTAGAAATCGGCAGATTTGCACCCTCGCGCACCTCGTCATAGGTGGATCGGGCCTGTGCGATGAGGGATTGGCCACGGGCAAACAGCGCTTTGCCGCTTGCCGTAAGGCCCATGGGCCGCATGGTTCGGTCAAATAGGGGCGCGCCAATACCCAATTCCAGCTTCGCAATTGTCTGTGACACGGCGGATTGCGTCACCTGCAAATGGGTGGCGCATTGTGACATGCCCCCCAGTTCAACAGTCATGACAAAGACTTCAAGGGCGTGAAGATCAAATTCCTGAGGAAGCTTCATCGATATGCGCCCTGTGCAATTCCGAATTGGAACTATTAACGGTGCTAATAGTAGCGCATCGCCGCCGCACAGTCCCTATGCCTTTTCGTTATCCGCCCTTGCAAAATTAAGGGCGTTGCATGGATGCATCACTGAGCGTCACACGCACCATCTTGCCGATAAGGGCATAGATCACAGGAAAGAGCAGCCGATGCCCGCCGCTTGCATAGGCCGCTGTCGCAGCGGCTGGATCAAACGCCATGTTCCACTCTCCCCACATCTGTATTATCTTGATAATACAGATGCTCAAGCGCGCGTCAAATAGCTCCGAACTGAATGAAATTCATATCTTAACCAATTGATTTTACGCTATTCTTGCGCCCTGTCGGCGCAACTCTTGCTGAACAGCCCCGACATCAACCTCGGCAAAATCCGTCCCCGATTTGACCGAAATGGCCGCCGCAACACCCGCGCCCTGCCCGGCCACGGCGCAGCACATCATGTTGCGCACGGCCGCGTGACTGACTTTGTCGCCACCAAGGGTGCGCCCGGTCACAATCAGGTTCTTAATCCCCTTGGGGAGCATGGATCGATAGGGAACATGAAAATAGCGGCCCGTCGTCGGGAGGATCAGATAACCATAGCCATCGATAAATTCTGGGAAGATGCCAATGCTATCGTCAAAGCGGGCTTCGCCGCGCACATCCTCTCCTGTCAGATTATAGGCCGCCTCAATCTTGCGGGTGTCCCTGATGCCCAAGGTCATGCCGAAATTGCGCAGCTTTGCCGTCTCACAACCCGGCATGAAGGCCTGAAGCGCATTGACCGCATGCATGGCCTGTTTGCGCCCCGCCATCTCCCCATGGGTCAGCGAATCTGGATCGGTCCCATCCAGATAGAGATGCACCATGTTGAGATAGGTCAGATCTCCTTGGTCAGACACCGTGCCCCATGTGCCCGCAATCGTCGCCAGGCTATCGGGAATGAGGCCAGCCTCCAGCGCCTTTTTGAAGGGTTTACGTAGGAAAGGGGAAAACATGTTATCCTCTTTCCCGTCGGTGGTGACTTCCCATTCCCCGCCAACGGCCCAATCTCCATAGGTTTGGGGATCAGCTTTAACAGCATCGATAAAGCGCGTCTTGTTCACCCCGCACATGGAAAACATGACGGAGACAGACATCATCTCATCCACCGGATGCTTATGCGTCGGCGCGCCGGACCGATAGGCAATATCGGCATCCCCTGTGGCATCAATCACCCGCTTGGCCAGGATCGCTTCACGCCCTGCCTTGCTCTCGACGATCACGCCCCGGATCGTATCGCCCTCCATGATCGGCGCGACGAAGAGGCGGTGCAGCATTGGGATAACGCCAGCCTCTTCCACCAGTGTATCGGCAACGAACTTAAACCCTTCAGCGTCCAGACTGTGGCTGATCGATTGTGGTTCGGGCATGGCCGCGCCCATTTGCTTGGCGCGCTCTTCAAATTCGCGCCCAATGCCTTCGCTGTCGATGGTCTCTGGGTGGCGATACCAAGCAAAGCCTTCGACGCCGACCTGCGTGATGTTGCCGCCAAAACAGCCATAACGCTCCAGCAAAATGGTCTCCACCCCCGCCCGTGCCGACGCGAGCGCCGCCGCCAGCCCGCCGGGGCCAGAGCCGACGACAAGAACATCGGTTTCCCGAATAACATCAATCTGGCGCGCTGGTTCTGAAATGGTGCGGGTCATCTTTGGGCGTTTTCCCAATTGGGGGCGACATAATAAGGGGCGTTGGACGGCGCGAGCATCGGCTTGCCCAAAATATGATCTGCGCCCTTTTCCCCAATCATGATCGTCGGGGCATTGAGATTACCCGTGGTGATGGAGGGCATGACAGAGCTGTCAACAATGCGCAGGCCCGTGACGCCGATGACACGCAATTCTGGATCAACGACCGCCATTGGGTCATCGGGGGATCCCATTTTGCAGGTGCAGGATGGATGCAGCGCGCTTTCCACCCTCTCGGCAATAAAGGCATCAATCGCCTCATCGCTGGTGCAATCCTCGCCCGGTTGAATTTCGCGCCCACGCCAAGGGGCAAAGGCCGGTTGCTGAAAAATCTCGCGCGTCAGGCGCACACAGGCCCGCATATCCACCCAATCATCCGGGTGGCTCATATAGTTGAACTTGATCGCCGGGCTGTCATGCGGGTCGGCGCTGCGCAGCGTCACGCTGCCCCGGCTTTTCGATCGCATGGGCCCGACATGGGCTTGAAACCCATGCTCAGTTGCCAGCGCGCTGCCATCATAGTTAATCGCCATGGGGAAGAAGTGATATTGGATATCGGGATAGGGAATTCCCGCCCGGCTGCGGATAAAGCCACAGCTTTCAAATTGGTTGCTGGCTCCAAGCCCCCGACGCAGGAAGAGCCACTGCGCCCCGATAATCGCCTTACCCAGCAAATTGGATTGGCCGAACAGCGTGACGGGCTTGGTGCAGGCCATTTGGAAATAAAATTCCAGATGATCCTGCAAATTCGCGCCGACGCCGGGCCTGTCCGCGACAATGGCGATGCCATGTTCTTTCAGCTCCTGCGCCGGGCCGATGCCTGAGAGCTTGAGCAGCTGAACCGAATTAATCGGGCCACCAGACAAGATGACTTCCTTGGTCGCCCGAACGCTATGGGGCTTCCCGTCCCGTTCATAGTCAATGCCGATGGCGCGTTTGCCCTCAAAGACGATGCGGGTCGCCAAGGCGTGTTGAATGACCTGCAAATTGGGGCGTTTGCGCGCCGGATAGAGATAGGCTTTGGCCGCAGAACAGCGCGTCCCACCGCGCACCGTCATGTCCATCCGGCCAAAGCCTTCCTGACGATAGCCATTATAATCTTCGGTCAGGCCATAGCCCGCCTGTTGTGCGGCATCGAGCCAGGCCTGATGCAGCGGATTGGCAAGCGGGCCATAGCATGTGGACAAGGGTCCATCCCCGCCGCGATAGCTATCTCCGCCCTCTTCGCGGCCTTCGGCGCGTTTGAAATAGGGAAGAACATCGGCATAGCCCCAGCCCTTTGCCCCTTCCTCATCCTTCCACCGTTCAAAATCTTTGGCGTTGCCCCGCACATAAACCAGACCATTAATCGATGAGGATCCGCCCAGCCCCTTGCCGCGCGGGCAATGCAGGCGGCGGCCGCCCAGATGCGGCTCTGGCTCGCTCTCATAGCCCCAATTCCACCGCTTGCTGTGCATGGGATAGGCAAGAGCCGCCGGCATTTGGATGAAGATGGACCGATCTGACCCGCCAAATTCCAGCAAGAGGACGCGGTTTTGCCCGTCCGCGCTCAGCCGATCCGCCAGAACGCAGCCCGCCGATCCTGCCCCGACAATGATGTAATCATAGCTCTCAATAGGGTGCATCAATCGGCTCCATAGCGACATAAACGCTCTTCAACTGGGTATAATGCTCAATCGCCGCCCGCCCATTTTCGCGGCCAAGGCCCGATTGCTTATTGCCCCCAAAAGGCAGCTCAATGGGCGTGATGTTATAGGTGTTGATCCAACATGTCCCGGCATCCAGAGCTGCAATCACGCGATGGGCACGAGTCAGGTCATTTGTAAAAATACCCGCCGCCAGTCCAAATTCGGTTGCATTGGCGCGGGACACAACTTCTGCCTCATCCTCAAAATCGAGCACCGCCATGACGGGCCCGAAAATCTCTTCCCGAACAATATCCATATCATCGGTGCAGTCGGTGAAGATGGTGGGCTGCACAAAGGCCCCATTCCCAAGCCCGCCTGTCACCACGCGCTGCCCGCCTGTCAGCAGATGCGCGCCCTGTCGTTCCCCAAGCGCAATATAGCCCAGCA
>CAMAQU010000051.1 GCA_945860425.1 Sphingomonas paucimobilis | reverse complement strand
CGTCCGCGGCGTCCTGTGCTGTTCGCCGCCGTTACGGGCGAGGAAAAGGGGCTAATGGGCGCGGATTATCTCTCCCGCTTTCCAGTGACAGGCACCGGGCGGGTTGTCGGCGTCGTGAACCTCGACATGCCGATCCTGACCTATGACTTCACAGATGTGATCGCCTTTGGCGCCGAGCATTCCACCCTTGGCCCCATTGTCGCGGCGGCCGCCGCCCGCGATCAGGTGGGCCTGTCGCCCGATCCCCTGCCCGAAGAAGGCCTGTTCACCCGGTCAGACCATTATCGTTTTGTTCAGCGCGGCATTCCATCCGTCTTCTTGATGACGGGCTTTGCGGGTGAAGGTGGCAAGTCCTTCCGCGACTTTCTGGCGACCCATTATCACCGCGTCTCGGATGATCTGAACCAGCCCTTTAACTGGCAGGCTGCCGTTAAATTCGCGCGGATCAACATGCTGATTGCGACAGAGATCGCCAACATGCCGCTTGCCCCCATATGGTATTCCGACAGCTTCTTTGGAAAAACCTTCGCGCCGGACGCACCGAAAGCAAAACGACCCTGAACTGATCGAAGTCAATGCGGCCCCTCTTGTGTTGCGATTATGCAACACTACATCCGTTAGGAAAAGGAAGGGGAAGTTATGGACCTCGAAAAGCTGACCGACCGTGCCAAGGGCTTTCTGCAATCTGCACAGACAGTCGCCATTCGCCTGAACCATCAACGCATTACGCCCGACCATCTGCTCAAGGCACTGCTCGAAGATAAGGACGGCATGTGTGCCGGGCTGATGCAGGCGGCAGGGGCCGATCCTGCCATTGCTGTTCGCGAAACAGACGCCGCCTTGGCCAAGATTCCTGCCGTCTCTGGCGCCGGGGCAAATCAGCCGCCAAGCGTCGACAATGATCTCGTCCGGGTCATTGATCAGGCCGAACAAATTGCAAAGAAAGCAGGCGACAGCTTTGTCACGGTGGAGCGGCTCTTGCTCGCGCTCACTCTGTCCTCAACCATCGCCGCGGGCAAAATATTGGCGACCGCTGGCTTGCGGACGGAAGACCTAAACGCGGCCATCAATGCGCTGCGCAAAGGCAAATCGGCAGATACCGCTTCTGCTGAAGACCGCTATGATGCGCTCAAGAAGTTCGCGCGCGACCTGACGGAGGCGGCGCGCGAGGGCAAGCTTGACCCCGTCATTGGGCGGGACGAAGAAATTCGGCGCACGGTGCAAATTCTTGCCCGGCGGACAAAGAATAACCCGGTGTTGATCGGCGATCCTGGCGTTGGCAAAACGGCCATTGCCGAAGGGCTGGCGCTGCGCATTGCCAATGGTGATGTCCCCGATTCCTTGAAAGATCGGGCCTTAATGGCGCTCGATATGGGGTCGCTCATTGCTGGGGCGAAGTATCGCGGCGATTTTGAAGAACGGCTAAAAGGCGTGCTCGATGAGGTGAAGGGCGCCGAAGGGCAAATCATCCTCTTCATCGATGAAATGCACACGCTGATTGGCGCGGGCAAGACCGATGGTGCAATGGATGCCTCAAATCTCTTAAAGCCTGCTCTGGCACGCGGAGAACTGCACTGTATTGGCGCCACTACCCTCGATGAATATCGCAAATATGTGGAAAAGGATGCCGCACTTCAGCGTCGCTTCCAGCCTATCTTTGTGGGGGAGCCGACGGTTGAAGACACCGTCTCCATCCTGCGCGGCCTGAAAGAAAAATATGAGCTGCATCACGGCGTGCGGATTACCGATGCCGCGCTTGTGGCGGCGGCCACCCTGTCCAATCGGTACATAACGGATCGCTTCCTGCCCGATAAAGCCATCGACCTGATGGATGAGGCCGCCAGCCGCATCCGTATGGAAGTGGAATCCAAGCCCGAAGCCATTGAGACGCTCGATCGCAAGATCATCCAGCTGAAAATTGAGCAGCTGGCGCTGGAGAAGGAAAAGGACGCCGCGTCCAAGGAACGGCTGGAAACGCTCAAGGGCGAGCTTGCCAATTTGGAGGAACAATCCGCTGCACTCACCCAACGCTGGCAGGCAGAGAAAGATAAGATCCACGCTGAATCCCGGATCAAGGAACAGCTTGAGGCGGCGCGGACGCAGCTGGATCAGGCGCAGCGCACCGGCGATCTCGCCAAAGCGGGGGAGCTGTCTTACGGCACGATCCCGACGCTCGAAAAGCAGCTCGCCGATGCGCAAGGAGCCGCCGAAGGCGCGATGCTGCGCGAAGAAGTGACGCAGGATGACATCGCCTCCATCGTCTCCCGCTGGACGGGCATTCCCGTCGATAAGATGCTGGAGGGCGAGCGCGAGAAGCTACTCCAGATGGAAGCTGAGCTTGGCCAGCGCGTCATTGGGCAGGCCGATGCCGTGCGCGCCGTCTCCACCGCCGTGCGCCGGGCCCGTGCCGGCCTGCAAGAGCCGAACCGACCGCTTGGCTCCTTCCTGTTTCTGGGCCCCACGGGTGTTGGTAAGACCGAGCTCACCAAGGCACTGGCGAGCTTCCTCTTCGATGATGACAGCGCGATGGTGCGCATCGACATGTCGGAATTTATGGAGAAACATTCGGTCGCCCGCTTGATCGGGGCCCCGCCGGGCTATGTCGGCTATGATGAGGGCGGCGTGCTGACCGAAGCGGTGCGGCGACGGCCCTATCAAGTCGTGTTGTTCGATGAAGTTGAAAAGGCGCATGGCGATGTGTTCAACATCTTGCTGCAGGTGCTCGATGACGGCCGCCTGACCGATGGCAAGGGCCGCACGGTGGACTTCACCAATACGATCATCGTGCTCACGTCCAACCTAGGATCGCAATTTATTGCCGGCCTTGGCGAAGACGAAAGCGTGGAGACTGTGGAGCCACAGGTGATGGATATGGTCCGCGCTCATTTCAGGCCCGAATTCCTAAACCGGCTGGATGAAATCATCTTGTTCCACCGCTTGAGCGCCCAACACATGGCCCCAATTGTCGATATTCAGGTGAGCCGGGTCGCGAAGCTTCTGGCGGAACGCAAGGTGCAGCTTGACCTCACCGACGCGGCCCGCGCTTGGCTAGGCCGGGTCGGCTATGATCCCATCTATGGCGCCCGGCCCCTCAAGCGCGCGGTGCAGAAATATCTGCAAGATCCTCTGGCGGATAAAATCCTGAGGGGCGACGTCCCGGATGGATCCACCGTTCATGTCGATGAAGGCGATGGGCAGTTGATTTTGACGTGAGGCGGCGGGCAAGCAGTGTGTATCGCGCAAAGCGCTGTGGTCGCTTCCAGCGTGTGAAGTGATATTCGGAATTCATTCGACTTGCCCCGTTTCCCTGGATGAAGCCCGAGAGAAAAAAGAAACTGCTGATGATTTGAGTCTTTTTCGGTTTTCTAATTTAGGGTGCTTGCTTACTGTGAAGCCTTCTGAGCATTCAAAGGGCCATTCATGCGAACGCTGGCGTTATGACGTTTTTCGATCCAACCCGACGGTCTCTACTTGCCGCAGGCCTTGCGGCCACAGTCTGGCCCAATTTTGGTAATGCTAAAGACAGGTCAGTCCAGTCATCGCCATGGATTGATGGCCTCAGCTTTCTTCCGGACGATCTGGCCGACGTGACAGTCTCGGGCCTAAACGCCATGATCTGCGATGTCTCTGAGGTGGAAGAGGTTAAAGATGCCCAAGGCCATCCAAGATATCTCCGCACCTTTGCCGCAAATGATCGCGCGTTGGACAAAGCGCTTGCGCGTATCGCCGGATCCTCTCAAGTTTCACTTGCGCTCAAGGGAAGCGACATTGGCAAGCGCCCAGGCTGTGCTGCCTTTCTGCAGTTTCAGTCTTGCGAAACCATTGGGGATGATTTGACGCGTATTGCCTATTTCCACGGCAAGGGGCTTCGGGTGCTCCAGCTGACGCACCATAATGATAACTTGTTTGCCGGAGGCGCCATTGAGCCTGTGCAATCTGGCCTGACGCCTTTCGGACGCGATGGAATTGGTGAGATGAACCGGGTGGGCATCTTGCCAGATGTCGCCCACGGATCGGCACAAACCATAGTTGAAGCGGCACGCCTAAGCCGCACACCAATTGTCTATTCTCACGGCGCCTGCCGAGCAATTGTCGATAACCCGCGCTGCATAGGGGATGACGGCATTCGTGCCATTGCCGATGGCGGCGGGCTTGTGGGCATCTTCATGATGAGTTTCTGGCTGACGCGAGACCCTGTTCCAAAGATAGACCATTTCATTGCGCAGATCCGCCATGCGGCAAATGTCGGAGGGATTGAGGCCGTGGCCATTGCCAATGATTTTCCGATGGCCGGCCAATCAAATCTGCTTCGGTTGAAGAATGACAATCAAGAAGGTGTGAAAGAATATCTTGGCTGGTGGCGTGCGATGCACGCACGCGGTGTCCCTGGCTTTGAGTTCACGCCCGAGCATGTGGTCATACCAGAGCTGAACAGCATAAAGCGCATGGCGCGCATCCACCAAGCACTTGCAGCAGCAGGCTTCAAATCGGCTGATCTTGACAAGATCATGGGCGCGAATTGGTCGCGCGTCCTAAATGACGTCCTGGGATAATCCCCGCAGGGGCGACATTGATACTGTGCTCGCCGAGCAAAACGATAAACAGAACTTCATAAAAAAGGGGAGAGCGCGGCGCGCCCTCCCCCTTTTATTTCGGTCCTGATCAGGATCAGAACTTAATGGCTGCACCTACGTAGAAGCGACGACCATAGGGATCATAAGTGTCGGCTGCTGTTTCGGTACCAGTGATGTTCGATGCCCCATTCTGGTTAATGCTGGGTGGCTTCTTATCGAACAGATTGTCGACGCCCGCATAAAATTCGAGCGACCGAGTATCGTCTTCACCGACTTGGAAACGGGCCTGAAGATCGTGATACATATAGGCTTTGACGGAATTCGTCTCATCACCAAGTGCCGAGTCTTCATCTGGACCAAGCGTATCCTTCATCTTGCTCAGGCTGCTCGTTTCCCAATAGAGGCTGAACCGATCGAGCGTCAGCTTGGTCGATACATTGATCTTATGCTTAAAGCCGGCGCCCAAGCGACCATCCCCATCAAGCTGACCAAGATTGTCTTCCGTTGGCAGGTTGGCCAGCGGCTTGAGCGACAATTTCCGCAGATATGTATAGGCCAGCTTGAATGAGATGTTGGACTTTTCAACACCGAAAAGCTTGAAATCATCCGTCTTGTAATTGCCGGCGAAATCAATGCCCTGCGTCTTGAAGTTGGCAGCATTCACAGGAAGCGAGTCAACTTGCCAAACAGTGCCGGGCGTGCGGGTCCGGGGATTGGATCCCGCGCCTTCCCGAACGATGAGGTTGCAAAGCGAGGATGTGCCCGCTGAATCCACGCAACCACTGATGACGGTGTTACGCGGAACCAGCTGGATCGCATCGTCAATTTTGATGTCGAAAAAGTCAGCCGTGAAGCTGAACCGCGGGATCGCCTGCGGTGTCAACACCACGCCAAGCGTCAGTGTCTTTGCCTTTTCTTCAAAAAGATTGGGGTTGCCGCCGTCCTTACCTTCAATGCTCTGCACGTCGGAGTTATCATCATATGCAAACGCACTGCCGCCTGCGATCACTTGCGCAATCCCCGGCAAAGTCCGGCAATAGGTGTCCTGAGGACGGGTTGATGTGCGAGTTACGCCTTCGCACGGATCAACAATCCCTGAGGGGAAGGTTTGCGACTGACCTGCAAACAGCTCCCCAATGTTCGGGGCGCGCGTTGCAACCGAGTAAACGCCACGGAAACGAATGTCTTTGATTGGCGCCCATGTTGCACCAGCTTTCCAGCTATAGACTGTGCCGACCGTGGAATAATCGCCCATGCGAACGGCGCCTTCCAAGCCTAGGAAGTGCGCAAACGGCGTTTCACTCAACAGAGGAACTGTAATTTCGCTGTAAGCTTCCGTGACGTCATAGCGACCAACGGTGTTGGTCAGCGCATTGCCCATGGTGTTGCCCAGCTGTGTCTGCTCATCATAGACTTCGCTGCTCTTTTCCTTGCGGTGCTCGGCACCAAAGGCGACATTCACCTTGCCTGCCGGCAAGCTGAAAATGCTGCCAGAGATATTGGCGCCGAAGGATTCCTGACGCACTTTGGAGTCATAGGTGGAGAGCTGACCATTATTCGTAATGTACTTGGCCGATTCAGCTGACACCGAGTTAAATCCAAACGGATTAAAGGGCGCACAACCCGCCGCACGAGCGGCTGCATCCCGGCAAATCACTGTGCCACCCGGCCCGGCAATTGCGTCAAGCGCAGAATAATAGCGGTCGCGCAGAGCGGTTTCAGACCCGGTGGATTCCGTGGTTTGCCCCAGATTATAATAGGCATCCCAAGTCCACTGGTTCGCAATTTTGCCCTTAAAGCCGGCAACAACGCGATAATATTCGCGGTCATTCCGGTTGGATCGGTCGAACACGCCATTCACGCGCTTACGGAAAGGAAGCGTGGTTGCACCCACCGACACCATTTGGGCCTTAATCGCCGCGGGGATCAGAGGATTATCAATCGTCAGACCTTCATAAGGCGAACCATCCGGCAAACGGGCATCCGTATTGTCTGTCGCAAGCGGTTCGAGCCGGCTGCGTGACTTGGTGCTGGCATAGGACCCTTCAACAAAAGCGCCGATAGCATCGCTAAAGTCGAAATGCCCAAGAACTGAGCCCATATAGCGCTCAACAGGGACGGAGATATAACGTTCAGCGTTACGGTTAAAGCCGTCCACTGCGGTCACGAAACCACTTTTGAGTGTGTTCAGGCCATTATAGGTCCACACACTTCCGCCCGGAACGGCAAAGCGGCCCTGTGGCACAAAAGAGCTGCGGAAAGGCACATCTTCAGCCGAAATCGCACGCTCTCTGGAGCGGAGACCGCCATCATTATCATATTGGCCATAGACCGTGATGTTGCCGCGGCCATCGGCAAAATTCTTGCCGGCCATCGCCGTCACCAGCTGCGTCGGAAGATCGCCCGCCTCTGTAATTCCGGCTTGGACGCGCGCGGCCAAACCTTCGTAATTCTTCTTCAAGACGAAGTTCACAACGCCGGCCATCGCTTCCGATCCATAGACCGCCGAGGCACCACCCGTCAGAACTTCAACCCGATCGATCAACTCGGTCGGAATGTTGTTCAGATCGACTGCAGAGGAGCCGCCGATGCCCGCGACCAAGCGGCGGCCATTTTGCAAGACCAAGGTCCTGCTTGACCCCAGGTTGCGAAGATTGACCGTCGCCACGCCATTACCAGACGTCGAAAAGTTCGTATTCGTGCGCTGGCTCCCGATGCCGGCGGCTGGCAACTGATTGAGAATATCGGCGACATTTGGCGAGGCCTGGCTTTCAATCGCATCGGCACTGACGACCTGCACGGGCGTTGACGCCTCGATTTCTGGACGCGCGATGCGGGACCCCGTCACGACAATCTCTTCAGCAGCAACGCCTGCATCTGCAGACTGCGCGAAAGAGGGCGTCGCCAAGAGCGCGACACCCAAGACGATCGGTGCAACACCGGCCTTCAGGCTTGAAATTTTATTGGAATTTTTCATTGTCCAGTCCCCTTTTGTCTGGATGGCAGCTCGCCGGACGAGACTGCTTAGTTTCAATCGCCGAAGCAATGTTATTCCGACCCGTTCCGGGCTGAATTGAACACATTTGCACAAGCTTGACCGCGCCTCTGCGCCCTTGCAGACAGCAAAGCAATCTGATTTGCGGTACCGACCAACCGGTTCATCTGGGATTGTGACGTTTGTGCAACACTGGTCGAAAGGCCGAAGTCTCGCAGAAAACGGAATGTTGAGAACACGATAAATCGGCCGCACCGAACAAGTTTTCACCTTTTTTCAAGTCTTTGCGCGGCTGGCGCACTCGCTCTTCCTTTGGCGGCATCCGCGGATCCTGCTAACCCCGCTCTCCTGAGGGGTTGTCGCCAATCCTATCTTGACGTGCCCTTGCAGAGGTCCAGGAACGGCTCGCCTGTTTTGATCGTGAAGCAGAAAAACTAGCGGCGCAGGTGGCACGTCCCAGCCTTGTCGTTACGAACCGCGGTCAGATAGGCGCTCGGCAACTGGCCATCCCCAGTGCAAAGCGCTAAGCCCAAAGAATGACCGATCCCTTTTCTCTCTTCGACACATGGTTCCACGCGGCGCGTGAGAGCGAGATCAATGATTCCAACGCGATGGCGCTTGCGACATCGGGCACGGATGGGCGCCCAAGTGTGCGGATGGTTCTGCTCAAGGGGCATGGACCCGATGGATTTGTGTTTTACACTAATCAGCAGAGCCGAAAGGGCGGGCAGCTGGCGGAAAACCGCCAGGTCGCGCTTTTGTTTCACTGGAAATCTTTGCGGCGGCAGGTGCGGATTGAAGGCGCTGTCGCGCCCGTTTCGGCCACAGAGGCGGATGCCTATTTCGCGTCGCGTGGACGCGATTCACAGCTTGGGGCCTGGGCCTCACTCCAATCAGAGACGCTCAGTCACAGAGATGTGTTCGAAGCCCGATTTGAAGAGATGCGTGCACGCTATGAAGGGCAAGATGTTCCCCGCCCGCCGCATTGGGGCGGCTATCGCGTGACGCCAGAGCGGATCGAGTTTTGGGAAGACCGGGACCACCGGCTGCACCACCGCCGGCTTTTCCTGCGATCCGAGGAAAGCTGGACCGAAAGCCTGCTTTACCCCTGATCAAGCAGCCCCCTATGCGTTGATGAACGCGGCCATCCGCTTTTGCGCGGCGCGACTTTCGGGGAAGGTGAAGATGGGCCAGTCATGGATCATCCCGGCCTCTTCCTGATAGACATGATCGGGCAGGCGCGCCTGGAGTGCGCGGGCATCCGCGACCAAAATGTCATCGCCACCACTCAAAACATAAAGCGGCGGGAAGCCGGACCAGTCGCCATGAACGGGGCTGACACGGGGATCCTGCACGGGCAGGGTGTCGGCATAAATCCGTCCCGCATCGGCAATGCCGCTGCGCGTCAAAATGGCATCGCGCGGCTCGATTATGGCCTGATCGGGATGGTCAGGCTCTGCATTGAGCCAAGGACAAATGAGCAGCGCGCGCGCAGGCAAGGGCAAGCCCGCATCACGCGCGGCCATCAGCGTGGCCGCAGTCAATCCACCGCCCGCACTGTCGCCGCCCATCACCAGATCTTCGACTGAATGGGATGCAAGGACATGGCGATAAAGGTCCAGCGCAAAACGGGTTGTCGTTTCTGCAGAATGCTCTGGTGCGAGCGGATAGAGCGGCGCGATGATCGAGATATTATGGGCTTCAGCCAAATGGCAGAGGAAGCCCCAGTGGAAGTTTGACGCCGCATAAACATATCCACCGCCATGGAAGTAAAGCAACGTGCGGCTGCCGCCTTGCTTTGGCGCGATATGCCAAACGGGGTGCCCGTCAAAAGCCTCTTCACGAATGTTGAGCTTCGCCCGCTGCTTTGCCGTCGGCAATTGGCGGGGCGCCTGTCGCGCCTTTTCTATCGATTGGCGCAGCGTCGGGCCGCCTGTGAAATTCTTCCGGACAAATCCTGTGGTGCGCAAAATAAAGGCAAAGGCCCGGGCCTGAATACTCGCCATCGCATCAACTCCCCCAAATTTTAAAGGCAGCCTAAACGTGCATCAATGGAAAGCAAGGGGTGCGCCGGATCAGGCGGCGATCATCTCGACCGCGGCGCTGCGTGTTTCTGCGATCCACCCGCCGCCCAGCACTTGATCCCCCGCATAAAGGACGGCCGCT
>CAMAQU010000050.1 GCA_945860425.1 Sphingomonas paucimobilis | reverse complement strand
CGGCGTCTGCCACGGCTTTATCGGCAATCGGATGCTGTCCGAACGGCAGGGGCCGGCCAATCAGCTTCTTCTTGAAGGGGCGACACCCGCGCAGATTGATAAGGTGCATACCGATTTCGGCATGCCGATGGGACCATTCCAAATGGCCGATCTGGCGGGCCTCGACATTGGTTGGCACCGGGATCCTTCCCGGATCGAGACCATCCGCGATGCGCTGTGCGCCGCCGGACGCTTGGGCCAGAAGAATGGCAAGGGATTTTACGATTATGATGAAAAGCGCAATGGCACACCCGGTGCTGAGGCGCTGGCCATTATCGAAGACTTCCGGTCCAAATCAAACCTCGCCAAGCGCGAAATTAGCGATCAGGAAATCATTGAGCGCACGCTCTACCCCATGGTCAATGAAGGCTATAAAATCCTGGAAGAAGGCAAGGCCCAGCGCGCATCGGATGTCGATGTCGTCTGGATCTATGGCTATGGCTGGCCCATCTATCGTGGCGGCCCCATGTTCTGGGGCGACCTGGAAGGGGCAGGCAAGATTGTCGCAGCCCTTGAAAAGCATGGCGTCAAGGTTGCGGATAGCTTGAAGGCAAAGGCCTGAGCGACTAACAGCGCCCGACTCTCCGTCGCCCCACAAGGGAGGACGGAGCCAAGGCGAATTGGAGCATGATATGAGTGATAGTGTCGCAGCAGACGAGCTTCGCCTGCTGATCGAGCGCATTGAGCGTTTGGAAGAAGAGAAAAAGGGCATCGCCGACGATATTCGCGACGTCTATTCCGAAGCCAAAGCGCGCGGATATGATGCCAAGATCATGCGCCAAATCGTGCGTCTGCGGAAAATGGAAAGCCATGACCGTCAGGAAATGGAAGCGGTCTTGGATACCTATAAGGCAGCGCTCGGCCTCGCCTGATCTCACACCCTCTGAGTGCAACCGCTTGACCAGAAGCTTTTGGTCATCAAAACTTCGCAATGCGTAGGGCAAAAGAGGAGAGGGTTCATGTTGATCACGACGACGCATTCCATTGAAGGCCGCAAGGTTCAGGATTATCTGGGCGTTGTAACCGGCGAAGTGATTGTCGGGGCGAATATCTTTAAGGATTTGTTCGCCGGTATTCGCGACATTGTTGGCGGCCGGTCGGGTGCTTACGAATCAACGCTTCGGGACGCGCGGATGACCGCGCTCAATGAGCTGAAGGATGAGGCCCGCGCGCTGGGGGCCGATGCCGTGATTGGCGTCGATCTGGATTATGAAGTATTGGGACAAGGCGGGTCGATGCTGATGGTTTCAGCCTCAGGCACCGCCGTTAAGCTGGGATAAGTTACGGATATGGCAGGTCATTCCAAATTTAAGAACATCATGCACCGCAAGGGCGCGCAGGATAAAAAGCGGTCTGCGCTTTTTTCCAAGCTGTCGCGCGAAATTACAGTGGCTGCAAAAATGGGCCTGCCAGACCCGGAAGCCAATGCCCGGTTGCGCGCAGCGGTGCTTGCCGCACGCGCGCAATCCATGCCGAAGGACAATATCCAGCGGGCGATTGACAAGGCTTCTGGCTCTGACCTCGAGACCTATGAAGAAATTCGTTATGAAGGCTTTGGCCCCGGCGGCGTTGCCATCATCATTGAGGCGCTGACCGATAATCGCAACCGCACGGCCACTAATGTCCGCACCGCTTTTTCCAAAAATGGCGGCAATCTGGGCACAGGGGGGTCGGTGAGTCACGGCTTTGATCGGCTGGGCCTGATCGAATATCCGGGCAAGGCGGGAGACGCGGATAAGGTCTTTGAAGCAGCCCTTGAAGCGGGCGCCGATGATGTCGAATCCTCGGAGGAGGGCCATTCCATCTGGACCAGCGTTGATTCCCTGCATGAAGTGGCCAAGGCGCTGGAAACTGCGCTTGGGGAGCCGGAAGGCGTCAAGCTCGCTTGGAAGCCGACAACGATGGTTGATGTGAGCGAAGACGATGCCGGCAAGCTGTTCCGGATGATCGACACGCTAGAAGAAGATGATGACGTCCAGACCGTTTGGGGCAATTACGACGTCTCGGATGAGATTATGGAAAAACTGGGGTGATGGGGCATCCCCCCACCCCATCGGGATCACAATCTGCGTGATTATTCTTGGCATTGATCCCGGCCTTGGCACCACAGGATGGGGCCTTATTCAGGCAGAGGGCAATCGTTTGTCCCATATTGCCAATGGCCAAATCTCAACCAACAGCAAAGACAGCCTGCCCGATCGGCTCGTGCAGATTGACCGGGAATTGACGGATCTGATCCTCAAGCACCAGCCCGATGGGGCGGCGGTCGAAGAGGTCTTCGTCAACAGCAACCCGCAATCGACGCTCAAACTTGGGCAAGCACGCGGAGCCATTCTCCTCTCCTTGGCGCGGACGGGGCTCCAGCCGGGGGAATATGCCGCCCGACTGATCAAGAAAGCCGTTGTCGGCATCGGCAATGCGGAAAAGAGCCAAGTGCATGCCATGATCAGCCGCCTATTGCCCGGCGCTAAAATTACAGGCGCAGATTCGGCCGATGCACTGGCTGTTGCCATCACCCATGCCCATCACATGGCCAGCGCGCGGCGGATCGCCTGATCTTATCCCCGACAACCGGAAGAAAAGAAGAACAAATCCTTCGACATGCAGGGCCTGCGCGCTAAAGAGGGGGCATGATCGCCCGCTTGACCGGAACCCTTGTCGAAAGCGCCGCTGACCATGCGGTAATCGATGTGAATGGCGTCGGTTATCTCATCCTTGCCTCCAGCCGAACGCTCAGCGCCATTGGCGGCACGGGAAGCCAAGTCACCCTCTATACCGAACTTCAGGTGCGCGAAGACTCCATGACGCTCTTTGCCTTTGGCAGTGCCGGAGAGCGGGACTGGTTCCGCCTTTTGACGGGCGTGCAGGGCGTGGGCGGCAAGGTTGCGCTCTCGATCCTCTCGACACTGGATGCAGATGAACTGAGCCAAGCCGTTGCCCGACAGGACAAAGCGATGGTCGCCCGCGCCAATGGCGTTGGCCCGAAGCTTGCCGAACGCATTGTGCGCGAATTGAAGGATAAGGTTGGCCCGGTTGCAATTGGCCCTGCGGGCGCGACCCCAATGAGCGGCTCTGGTGCTGCTGCCGACGCCATTTCGGCACTGGGCAATCTTGGCTTTAAGCCCGCCGAGGCCAGTGCTGCGGTGGCCGCCGCAGAGGCAGATTTGGGCGCTGGTGCGACGCTGGATGCGCTGGTGCGTCTGGCGCTTCGAAAGGCGTCTAAATGAGCGAGGACGATCGCCTGTTAGCGGCCGGACGGCGGCCCGAAGATGTGGACGCTGCCTTGCGGCCCAAAGCCCTTGATGAATTTGTCGGGCAAAGGGCCGCGCGCGATAATTTGCGCGTGTTCATTGAAGCCGCCAGATCGCGCGGAGACGCTCTAGACCATGTGCTGTTTTTCGGCCCACCCGGTCTGGGTAAAACCACGCTTGCCCAGATTGTCGCGCGCGAAATGGGGGTTGGGTTTCGGGCAACATCCGGGCCGGTCATTGCCAAGTCCGGGGATTTGGCCGCGCTTTTGACCAATTTGGAAGATGGCGATGTTCTCTTCATTGATGAAATCCACCGTCTCAATCCGGCAGTTGAAGAAGTGCTCTATCCGGCGATGGAGGATCGTGCGCTCGACATCATGATCGGCGAAGGGCCTTCCGCTCGGTCGGTCAGGATTGATCTGCCCAAATTTACACTGGTGGGGGCCACCACGCGGCAGGGGCTGCTCACAACACCGCTTCGGGATCGCTTTGGCATCCCGATCCGCCTGAATTTCTATAGCCATGCGGAGCTTGAACAGGTCATTCGTCGGGCCGCCGGGCTTCTTGACCTTGGCATTGCAGATGATGGCGCGCATGAAATTGCCAAGCGGTCGCGCGGCACGCCGCGCATTGCCGGGCGCTTGCTGCGCCGGGTGCGAGATTTTGCCAATGTGGCAGGCGAAGCAATTGTTACGGCAAAGGCGGCGGATTCGGCTCTCAATCGCCTTGAGGTCGATGGACTAGGCCTTGATGCCATGGATCGCCGCTATTTGACGATGATTGCCGATGTCTATCGCGGAGGCCCGGTTGGTGTTGAGGCGCTGGCGGCCGGCCTGTCTGAGCCGCGCGATACGATTGAAGATGTGGTGGAGCCTTATTTGCTGCAACTGGGCCTCATCGCCCGCACAGCGCGCGGGCGGCTGCTTAACCCGCCGGGGTGGAAGCATTTAGGGCTTAATCCGCCTGCAGGCAGCCAGGATGGATTGTTTGACGCCTCTTAATGCACAGCATGGGATTCATTTCCCGAACAAGATCGTCTAAAGCCCATTCGATGACTGCATCCTCACCCGATATGCCCATAGCAGGCCGCTTCGTTGGACGTGAGCACCGCTTTCCGGTGCGTGTCTATTTTGAAGACACGGATTTTTCGGGCGTGGTCTATCACGCCAATTATCTGCGTTTCATGGAACGAGCCCGATCCGACATGCTGCGCGTGGCGGGAATTGATCAGCGCGACGCCTTTGCCAATGGCGAAGGGGTTTATGCTGTGGCCGATTTGACCATTCGCTATCGCCGCCCGGCCCGATTTGATGATGCGCTGGTTATCGCCTCCACCGTGGAGCAATTGCGGGCGGCCGCCTGCGTGATTCAGCAACGAGTCATGTTGGGGGATGAACTTATGGCCGATGCCAGGGTAACGGCAGCCTTCATCACACCCGATGGACGACCCCGTCGCCAGCCACCCGCCTGGATGAATGCCTTTCAACGCCTTTTGCCCGAAAGCCCCGATATGATTGAAGAGAGCAAATCAATATGACGCCGAGCCTTGCCACCGAAGCCGCCAACCTGTCCCCTTGGGCGCTGTTCCTTCAGGCCGACATTGTCGTTAAACTGGTCATGCTCGGCCTTTTGGTGGCCAGCATCTGGACTTGGTCCATCATCTTTTCCCACTGGATGAAGATGAAGCGCACACAGCGCGATTGCACCTTGTTTGAACGGGATTTTTGGAAGGCCGACGACACCGATGGCTTTTACAAAGCGCATAAGGACAGCCCGCTTCCGACCGCCCGCGTCTTTCAAGCGGGGATCATTGAATGGCGCCGGTCCACAGGGCGGTCTGCGGTTGACCGAGAAGGCACGAGACAGCGTCTGGCGGGTGCAATGGGCACGGCGATTGCCGCCGAAATCGAACGACTGGGGGAACGGCTCAATATGCTGGCCACCGTGGGCAGCGTTGCCCCCTTTGTTGGCCTATTCGGGACCGTCTGGGGCATTATGCGCAGCTTTACCGCCATTGCCGATCAGCAGAATACGTCGCTCGCCGTCGTCGCGCCCGGCATTGCAGAGGCGCTGTTCGCAACGGCCATTGGCCTGTTTGCCGCAATTCCCGCCGTCATTGCCTATAACCGCTTTGGCCATGGGCTGAACATGTTGGAATCCCGGCTGACGCGCTTTGCCGATGGCTTTCACGCCACGCTGAGCCGAGAGCTGGAGCGTTAGTCCATGGGACCTGTTCACTCCTCCCGACCGGGCAGCAAGCGCGCGCCTATGGCCGAAATCAATGTGACGCCGCTGGTCGATGTCATGTTGGTGCTGCTGATCATCTTCATGGTGACGGCGCCGCTTCTTGTCGCGGGCGTGCCCATCACCCTGCCCGATAGTCGCGCAAAGGCGCTGGATCAGGCTGACAAGCCCGTCCAGCTCTCGATGGATGCAACGGGCGGGCTGTTCTTTGATGACGCCCAAATCAGCCGGGCAGAGCTACCAGAACGTCTGGCTGAGATCGCCACGAAGGGTGGCGCCGAAGGGCCGCAAATCTTTCTGCGTGCAGATCGTGGGCTGGATTATGGGGAGGTGATGGCCGTCATGGGTGAAGTGAACCGCGCTGGCCTGAAGCGCGTTGCCCTGGTGACAACAGAGGGCACAGCCAAAGCGGAGGCGCGCTGATCTGATGGATCACGCCGAACGAACAGGATTATGGGTTGCCGTTATCGGCCACGCCCTGCTGTTCGGGGCGCTGTCTGTCAGCTTGCTCAGCCCCAAGCCAAAACTGCCGCCCGCCAATCCGCCCATTGCGGTAGATCTGGTCGACGCCAAGTCTCTTGAGTCGGCAGCACCCGATGCCGTCGCGCAGGCCAGCGCCCCACCCGCACCAAGCGATGCACCGGCGGAACCAGAGGCCCCAACACCGCCCGCACCAAAGCCTGAAAGCCGGAAGGCCGCACAAGCCCCATCAGACAAACCGGCACCCATAAAGCCCCGCCAGTCCCGGCTAGATTCCTCCCTTGCCAGCCAATTGTCACGCGCGGCGAGCCGCGAAAGCGCCACCCCCGGAACAGGCCGTGGAACAGCAGCGCAAGGCAGCGGCACACCTGCCGCACGAACGGCCGCACAGTTGGAAGCGAGCTTCATTCAAGCCCTATTTTCCCAAATCAAACGCTATTGGCGCGCGCCGACAGGCGTGGATGCCGAGTTGCTGAGAACGAGCCTTGTCGTCACATTAAGGCCGGATGGATCAGTTGGCACCATCACGATCAAGAGCCAATTGGGCGAGAATGAGAATAATGGGAACCTCAAGGCGCTGCACGCAGAGCGCGCGGCATCCGCCATTCGGCGCGCCGCCCCTTTCGCCCTTCCGCCAGAACATTATGCCATTTGGCAATCGATGGAACTCACCTTTGACAAGAGGTTAAAATAACATGCAGACGCGTTATGCTACCGCTCTTTTCTTGGCGGGCCTTTTTGCTTCGGCACCCGTTGCCGCCCAGATTTCCGGCACGATCACGGATGATAATCCGACGGATTCCTTTGTCGTTGCTATTCCCCCGCTGGCGACGCCGACCGATGTTGTTACGCCCGCAGGGCCAACGGGTGAATTGGGACGGCGTGTTGCGGAAATCATATCCAATGATCTGAACGCGACCGATGTCTTTACACCCAAAGGCCCGGCGGGCTTGCGTGGCACGACAATGGCAGACATCACTGCCCCCGCTTTTTCGGAATGGGCGGGCATGAATGCTGAAAATATCGTTCATGGCTATGTCCGCAATAATGACGATGGCACGCTGACGGTTGGGTGCTATCTTTTTGATGTTGGCCTGAAGTCAGAAATGGTGCGGCAGGGCTTTGTCGTTCAACCGCGCGATTGGCGGCGGGCAGCCCATAAATGCGCCGATGCCATTTATGCGCGTCTGTCCGGCGAAAGCCCATTCTTCGACAGCCGCATCGCCTATATTGCCGAGACTGGCCCTAAGGGGAACCGGGTCAAGCGGCTGGCCATCATGGACTCAGATGGGGCCAATCACCGCTTCATCACCAATGGGCAGTCCATTGCCCTCACCCCGCGCTTTTCCCCGGACTATAAGTCGATTGTCTATGTGTCCTATATTGAACGGCGCGCCCGTGTGTATGTCTATGACGTTGTCACAGGCCGACAAAGGCTGGTGACGGAAAGCCCGAACCAGACATTCAGCCCGCGCTGGTCACCCGATGGAAAGACGATCCTTTATTCCATGATCGTGGGCGGCAATGCCGATCTCTATACGGTGCCCGCGCAAGGTGGCACGCCAACCCGGCTGACCAACTCTCCCGCGATTGAAACAGGCGGCAGCTACTCGCCCGATGGAACGAAGATTGCGTTTGAAAGCGATCGGTCGGGTAAGCAGCAAGTCTATATCATGAATGCCGATGGCTCTGATCAACAGCGGATCAGCTTTGGCAGCGGCAGCTATGCAACGCCCGAATGGAGTCCACGGGGCAATTTGATTGCCTTTACCAAAATCACCGGCGGTGCGTTTCGCATTGGCGTGATGAGCCCAGCTGGCAATGGGGAAAAACTGCTGACGGACAGTTGGCAGGATGAATCGCCGACATGGTCGCCCAATGGGCGCGTCATCCAATTCTTCCGCACCCAGCAGGGGTCCGGCAAGGCCAGCGTGATGCAGGTGGATGTCACAGGCGCGAAAGAGCGACGGATCGAAACACCGGTCGACGGATCTGACCCTGCTTGGGGGCCGATCCTCCCTTAACCAGCGCAGCGGCAGACCTATTTGTATGAGAGCCGAAGGCCAGATCCTCTTGACCTTTGGCCTGCGATACCCAAATCTTAAGTCAAAGGGCATATTTCCAAGAAAAGGAGCCATAGATGAACAAGAAGATCGCAAGCCTGCTGATGGCTGCAAGCCTCATGGCCGTTGCTGGCTGTGCCAAGAAAGAAACGCCGCAGGATCTGCCGCCGCCGCCCGTTGGCGCTGAGGGGCCGACAGGACCGGCCGAACCCGTTGGCCCGGCTGCCGGATCGCAAGCGGATTTCATTGCCAATATTTCGTCAGACCGGATCTTCTTCGACACGGATAAGTTCGATGTCGGCGCCGAAGATCAGGCAATACTTACCAGTCAGGCGGAATGGTTGAAGCGTTATCCCAATGTGCGCATCACCATTGAAGGTCATGCCGATGAGCGCGGCACACGCGATTACAACATTGCGCTTGGTGCCCGCCGTGCCAATTCTGCCAAAAATGCTTTGGCTGCCCTGGGCATTGATGCCGCGCGGATCAGCACGGTCAGCTATGGCAAGGAACGCCCCGAAGCTCTCGGCTCCACCGAAGCCGATTGGGCGCGTAACCGTCGCGCCGTGACGGTGACCGTCCAATAAGCAGCCCAAAAGCGCATTAAAAAAGGCCCCCTGTCGGATCGACTGGGGGCCTTTTTCATATCCGAATTGGAAAAGCCTTAAGCGGCGCGCTTGCCCGTGAGCGGGAAGGTGCCAAAGGCCCCTGCCTTTACAGAGCCCGTCACATCGTCGCCATCAATGGTCGCCGTGCCTTCAAGCGTCATCGGCATCGGCACCGTCATCTTCATCGACCAGGTCAGCGTGTTTCCGTCAACCTTGCCGTCGGTGATTTCGGCAGACCCTTGTGCACCTGTATTGGTGCCAGTCCAGCTATCGCCATCCACATTGACAACAATGACCGATTTCTGGTCACCCAGGGGGGATTTCACGACGCACTCATAGGAACCAGACAGACCCATTTTACTCTCCTTCACGTTTGGCCGAGGCAGATTTACCATCGGCTCCTGACATTAGGTCGACAGGCAGACCCAATTTTTCAAGTTGCGGACGCACATTTTTCGCATCTCCCACGACAACCCAGAGGAAATCATCTGGTTTGAGGACGGAGCGGATTGAGGCATCCAACGATTCCTGCGTCATAGCCCGATAGCGCGAGGCAAGGCGATCATAAAAATCATCTGCGCGGTTATAGAGCGCATTGCGCTGCACCGCACCGAGCACATCCTCTCCCGTTTCAAAGCTGCCGGGCAATTCGCGGATACTCCCGGTAATAATGCGCTCCACTTCTTCGGCGGTGATGCCATTCTTGCTCAGAAAATCCTGAATGGTGGTCCGGAGCGCCGCAATGGAATCGCCGGTGCGGTCCGCCTGAACGGGCGCAAAGATCATATAGGGCACATCGCCCACCACCCGGCTTACCATGCCGCGCACGCCATAAGACCAGCCCTTGGTTTCCCGAAGGTCCATATTGATGCGCGACAAAAATCCAGACCCCAGCGCCTGATTGGCGGTCATCAGGGCTTCAAGATCATCCGTCCCCTTTTTGGGCAGCACTTGCCCGGCCAGGATCAGCGATTGCGGTGATCCGGGACGATCCACCAGCACAATCTTGCGCGCAGGCGCAATGGCCGGAACGCTGATGGCCTTGACGCCTGCCGAGCCGGTTGCGCGCCAATCCCCAAAGCGGGC
>CAMAQU010000049.1 GCA_945860425.1 Sphingomonas paucimobilis | reverse complement strand
CGGATGATCGTCGCTCATCCGTTTTTAGGAGCGAGCCGAACACAAAGATAAGCGCAGTGCCAATCGCGTAAACCGGCAGTGCCGCATCCCAGGCCGACTTAAACACTGAATTTCCAAGATTTTTACGCGGGCGTTCCAATCAGAACGCTAATTAAAACGCAGGCTGCAACCCCGCTTTGGACAGCAAAGGCGGCATCACCTAAGTCATTGAAATCATTGGAGCGGGCGAAGGGATTCGAACCCTCGACCCCAACCTTGGCAAGGTTGTGCTCTACCCCTGAGCTACGCCCGCTCTGGCGTTGGCGCGGGCACTCGTCCTGCGCGGGAGCCGGGCTGTTACCAGCGGCCTGTGCGCTTTGCAAGCCCGGGATCGGGATTTTGTCCCACCCATGACGCGCTTTTTGGGTTGTGTCCGGGCGCGGCCTCCCCACATAGGGGGGTGTAAGGCAATGAGGGAGTGAGATGGTGGCAACTCTGGGCATGAGCGCGCAGGATAAAGAAGCCGTGGAGGCGTTTCGCCGCGATGTGATTGAGCCGTCGATGACGTCGCTCGTCATCCTCGATTTCTGGGCGGACTGGTGCGGCCCGTGCAAGCAGCTGACGCCCGTGTTGGAAAAGATCGCGGCGGACTATGCCGATAAGGGCGTGATGCTGGCCAAGGTCAATGTAGATGAACAAAAGCTGATCGCCGCGCAATTCCGTGTGCAATCCATCCCCACCGTCTATGCCGTGTTTCAGGGGCAATTGGTCGCCGACTTAACGCAGTACCGCACCGAAGCGCAGATCACCCGCGCGCTGGACCAGATGTTGCAGCAATTGCCGATTACGGGCGCAGCGCAAGAACAGGCGATGGAAATCGAACCCCTAATCGCCATGGGCGACGCGGCTTTGGCCGAGGGCGACGCCGCGCGCGCCATTGGCATTTTTGAACAAATTGTGGAGATGGCGCCGGACAATGCTGACGCCCTGTCTGGCCTTGCCCGCGCCTATATTGGCGCAGGGCAGATGGACGCGGCAGAAGCCTTGCTCTCCGCCCTGACTGAGGAGCAGCGCAAATCCCCCGTGCTCACGCGGGCGGCCTCTGCATTTGCGTTGGCGCAGGATGCAAAGCCGGTGGATGATCTGGCGGGGCTAAAGGCGCATGTGGCGGCCAATCCGGAAGATCATGCCGCCCGCTTTGACCTGTCCGGCGGGCTGATGGCCGTGGGCGACCGCGATGGCGCGGCAGAGGTGCTGCTGGAAAGCATCCGGATGGATCGGAGCTGGAATGAGGGCGCGGCGCGCGCGCAGTTGCTCAAGCTGTTTGAAGCCATTGGCCTTGAAGACCCTTGGGTGGCGGCAACCCGGCGGAAGCTTTCTGCGGTGCTGTTCGGATGATGGTCGATACGCTCACCCGGCTGTGCGTCTTTCCGCTTGGCGGGGCCGTGCTCTTTCCCCGGATGCACATGCCGCTCCATATTTTTGAGCCGCGCTATCGCGCACTTGTGCAGCATGCCTTGGCCAGCGACCAGCGGATCGGGATGATCCAACCGCGCGGCGTGGGTGATCCGCCGCCGCTTTTTGACATGGGCTGTGTTGGGAAGATCATCCATGTCGAGGCGCTGGACGATGGCCGCTATAATGTCGTTCTCGAAGGCCAAGCGCGCTTTCGCTTGGTCAAAGAACATGATGTCGCCACCCCCTTTCGCCAGGTTGAGGCGCAGATTTTGGCGGAAGAAGATGATGACGCCCTGGGCCTGATGGAACGCGCGAGCATTGAGCAAGAGGCGCGACGCTTTGCCGATCGTCAGGGCTATGCCGTGGATTGGGAAGCCGTCACCCGTCTGGATGATGAAGCGTTGGTCAATGGCATTGCCCAAATCGCCCCCTTTGACCCAGCGGCGAAACAGGCCTTGCTGGAGGCCCGCAAGCTGGATGAGCGGGCCGAGTTGATGGTGCAATTGCTGCAATTTTTCGGGCGACATGACGGGGATGACCGGGTGACCTTGCAATGATTGACCCCGTTCTGCTGGACAGGCTGGTCTGCCCGATCACGCGGACGGCGCTGGTCTATGATGCAGAACGACAAGAGCTGATCTCAAACGCCGCAGGGCTTGCCTTTCCCGTTCGCGCGGGCGTTGCGATTATGTTGGTGGAGGAGGCCCGGCCTATTGCGGCCGATGCCAATTAACCTTCGCGCGCGGCGAGTGCCAAAATATCCGAGCTGAGCAAAGGACCACGATCCATGCGCTGCGCCTGTGCGATCGTCATCGGTGTGCTGCGGCCATAGATGAAGCCCGAAACGGGATAGCTCGTAATCCCCAAATCACGCGATGCGGCATGCCAGATGCGGACCCGGCTCCAATCGCCCTTGGCCGACACATCAATGGCGCGCACATTGCGCTCCACCATGCCGGGGCGCGACCAATTGGCATGGTCGAGCAGAATTTCACGATCGCTGATGACCTTGCTCACCTTAGCGACATGGCCGTTGCGCATGCCCGCAAAGCTAGGCATCGCCATCACGGCGCCAACGCGCGGGGTGTCACCCCGGGCATAGCGGCCTTGGGCCTGCGCCCACCAGCTATAGGCATTGCCGCGCAGATCAACATCGGACACGGCGCGCGCATACGTCACGCATTGAAGGACACCACCCGACTGCGCAAAAACAGGCGTCGCAAGCATGGTCAGCATCAAAGCTGCAGCTGCAAAGAAACGCGTGAAGTGCACTGTGTCGATATCCCCCGGTTGGCCTGAGTGGCTCCGTGAGTTTTCCTTGGGGGCCACTGATCGGCTGGCCAAGCGCGCAGCGATGAATCGATGAGTCGTTGGGATGAGTGGTGCGGCGAATTCAACTCATCGTAGACTCACGTCGACTCATCGACGGGCAAAGGGGTGCACCCTGGCATAATGTGCGAATCGCCTCCCCCTGACCCAAAGCTTGGCTCTTGCGCTGTGGCCCGCATCACGCCATTTATTGCGTCAAACAGTCTATAAGAACGGATGGGGATGACGATGCTTGGATGCATGCAGGATTGGGAACTTCGGGTAACGCACCTGATTGATTATGCAGCGCGCGAACATGGCCCGCGGGAAATCCTGACGCGCTGGGCCGATGGGCAGATTGAACGGACCAATTGGGCGGGCGTCGCACTGGAAGCGCGCAAGCTGGCGCAGGCCTTTACCAAATGGGGCCTAAAGCCGGGGGATCGGATCGCCACCTTTGCCATGAACCATCACCGCCATTTGGCGGCTTGGTATGGCGCCATTGGCTGTGGCGGCGTGATCCACACCGTCAATATCCGTCTGTTTGATGAAGACCTGATCTACATCATGAACCACGCCGAAGACCGGGTGCTGATGTATGATGCCCAATTCCAACCGATTATCGACCGGCTGAAACCGCATTTGAAGACGGTGGAGCACTTCATCGTGTTTGACAGCGACGACAGCTATGGCGCGCTGATGCGCGATATGGACGGCGCCTTTGACTGGGTGATGGGCGATGAGCGTGATCCGTGCATGCTTTGCTACACCAGCGGCACGACGGGCAATCCCAAGGGTGTTCTCTATCAGCATCGCTCCACCATGCTGCACGCCATGGCGGAAATTGCGCCCAGCATTTTTGATCTGTCCTGCGCAGCGGTGCTGCTGCCCATTGTGCCGATGTTCCATGCCGCCAGCTGGGGCCTGCCCTTTGCGGGTGCCGCCGCTGGTGTGAAGTTCGTCTTTTCGACCACCAATGATGCACCCACGCTGCACAAGCTGATGCGCGATGAGGGCGTGACCCATTCCGCAGGCGTCCCCACTGTCTGGCTTGCCATGTTCCAGCATTTGGACGCTACGGCCAAGGCGGGTGGCGATGCGTCGCTCGGCAAATTGCGGCTGGTCACCATTGGCGGGTCAGCAGCGCCACGCGCCATGATTGAACGGCTAATGAAACAGGGCGTTCGCGTCGCCCATGCCTGGGGCATGACGGAAACATCGCCCATTGGCACCATGGGTTCGCCCACACCCAATTGGGATGAGCTGACGCTCGACGAGCAGATTGACATTGTCTACAAGCAAGGCCGCGTGCCCTTTGGCGTGGAGCTGCGCATTGTCGATGATGAGGATAATGTCCTGCCCCGCGATGGCACCAGCTCTGGCCGGTTGCAGATTCGCGGCCCTTGGGTCGTGAAGCGCTATTTCAAGGCAGAGGCCGATGCTGTGGATGCTGAGCAATGGTTTGATACCGGCGATGTCTCCGTCATCCATGCCGATGGCACAATGCAAATCACCGATCGCGCCAAGGACGTCATCAAATCTGGCGGCGAATGGATTAGTTCAGTGGAGCTTGAAAATGCAGCCGTCGGCTGCCCCGGTGTCGCCGAAGCCGCCGCCATTGGCGTCAAACACCCCAAATGGGATGAACGACCCATATTGCTCGTCGTCCGCAAAGAGGGCGCGACGCTCAGCGAGGCCGATGTGGTCAATTATCTGGCCGGACAAGTCGTCAAATGGTGGCTCCCCGATGAAGTCCTGTTCGTTGACAGCCTGCCCCATACGGGCACGGGCAAGATCCAAAAGGCGGAATTGCGCAAGCAATATAAGGATTATGAGCTGAAGGCGGTGAGCGCCGCCTGAGCCAGTTATCGCTCGCCGAGACGGCCCATCAGCTCGATGAAGTTGCACGGCCGAAAGCGGCTGTCGAGCTGATGGATCAGGATGTTTTCCCATCCGTCTCGGCACGCCCCGGTCGATCCTGGTAGGGCAAAGACATAGGTTTCCCCCATCACATAGCCAATGGCGCGCGATTGGATGGTGGAGGTGCCAATCTTATCAAAGCTGATCCAGCGGAACAGCTCACCAAAGCCGGGGATTTCGCGCCCACCAATTGCGGCCAGCGCCTCGGGCGTGACATCCCGGCCGGTCACACCTGTGCCGCCCGTGGTCAGGATGCAGGCGACTTCCGGATCTGCGACCCAAGCGGTCACTTGTGCCTGAATGACGGCCACATCGTCAGCAACAATCTGATAATCCGCCAGCCTATGCCCCAGATCTTGCAGGGCATTGCATAAATAGCCGCCAGAGCCATCCGTCTCTTTCGTCCGGCTGTCTGAAATGGTCAGAACGGCAATGCCAATGGGCAGAAAATCACGGGCGGGATCAATTGGCACTGGCTGCCCCTGCAATCCGTTCTGGGCGCACCGCTGTTGGGCCCGGCAGACCCGGAAAGCGCGGCCACATGCCTTGGGCCAAGGCGGACAGGCTGGTCGCCCGAGCGCCGGATTGAAGCTGATACATCCAGTAATTGCGCAGAATAATCGTCACATAGCCCCGCGTTTCCCAATAGGGGATGGATTCAATGTAGAGCAGCGGGTCGGCATTATCGCGCGTGCGCTGATTCCATGTCTCAACCGGTAACGGCCCGGCATTATAGGCGGCAATCACCTTTGGCAGCATTCCGCCCGTCACAGGCATATCGCGCAGCCGTTCAATAAAGCTCTGCCCATATTCCATATTGGTCGCCGGATTGTTGAGCGATCCAACGTTGGTTCGGCCCTTTTGCCGCGCCAACATAGCGGCGGTGCCCGGCATGACCTGCATCAGGCCCTGCGCGCCCGCTGGACTGACCACACGCGTGCGAAATTGCGATTCCTGAAGCGCATGGGCAAAGACCAAGGCCCGGTCCACCCGCCAGCCGCCTTCCGGTGCCCAGCCCTGCGGCATTGGATAGCGGGCAGAGGCCGGGGCCCGTGCGCCAGCCGGGCCATTATGCGCCAACCATAATTGCGTTGCGGGCAAGTCCATCCGCCCGGCAAGGGCGGCAAGGGCCGCATGTTTGCGCGGGTCGCCAATGCGGGCCTGATACCGGATGACTTCATCGGCAAGATCAGTCTCCTCAATTTCAGCCAGCGCCAAGGCTGCGCGCACATTGGGAAGCTGTTCAACATCGCCCACATGATCGGGCATCTTCTGGATCATCTTGGGCAGGCCAAGCCGCTCTGCTGCCAGCATCCCATAAAATGTTTCTGCATATCGCGCCGCCGCCTTCAAATGGGCGTCAGCAAAGTTCGGCTGGCCAGAGGCCAAGGCTGCACGCGCCGCCCAGAAATGCGATGCGGATGATTTATCATCATCCTGAAATCGGACGGCGGCGGAGTTAAAAGCGGCATAGGCGCCATTAAAATCCCGACTGCGCCAAGCGGACAGACCTTGCGTCCAATCGGACAATGCGGCCCATTCGCCCGATCCCGCCTGCCCAATCGCGGCCAGCCGCCGGGCGGCATCATCATCGCCGGTGATGAAATAAGACCAGGCCACGCGCTGGAACAGTTCTGAGCGGCCTTCCGGGGAGAGATTTGGATCATTCTCCAGCAGGATCGCCTCTGCCTCAAACGGGATATTGTCCTTGATCAGCGGCTGGATCTGCGCGTTGACAGATGTGGCCAACGGATCCTTGGTCTGCTGCACCCGGGTGCGGCGCGGCGCGCTGCCGAGCCAGATCAAATCGCGCGCAACCGGCAGATTAACTGTGTCCTCTATGCCCCGCGTGCGGGCAAGCCGCGCCAGTTGCGGTGCTTGCGGCAGAAAGGGGGAGCGCCCAAGCATGTCCAACAGCTGCTCTGCCTCCACCTTGGGCGAGCCCTTCGCCAAAAATAGCTCTGCACGCGCGACATCATGCAATGGGCCAAAGGGCATGTCGTCCAAATTGGCCTGTGCGTCTTCCCAGCGCCCCTCGCGGATCGCAACGAAGACATCCTTGTAACGCTGCCGCGCATTGGGGCCGAGTTGGGGCGCGAAATTGGCAGCCAAGCTGCTCTGCATCTGCATGTCTTGCGCCACTACTGGTAAAGCGACCATGAGGCTCAAACCAATTGCAATCAGGCGGCTCAAATGTCTCACGACATTCCCCCGATCAAGGCTTGCATATCTTTCCAGACAGCGGCCTTGCGCTGAGGCGTTTGCAAAAGCAGCCGGGGATGCAGGCTGGCAATGCACGGCAGGCCCTCTGCCACCTGCTTCATATCCGCACCCATTTTGTCGGGAGATGTAGTCGCATCCTCCCCCAAGAGCGCTTGGCTTGTCGCTTGGCCCAACAGCCAAACGCGTTGGGGTGCAGCCAGAGCGAGATGGTGACGGGCAATCTCCCCAAGCCGGGTAAGGGCCGATGGCGATAAGCGCCCTGTTGGCGGCCGCCCCGGACATAAAGGCAGGCAATAGACGCAGGATCGATCCAGCCCGATCGCCGCCAGCATCCGGTCAAACAACTGCCCCGCTTCGCCAGAAAGGAGCATGGACGCCTCTGCATCGCCCGGTTCTGGCATGTCGGTCACAATGGCAATGGCCGCACCCGGCATTCCAAAGGGGCGGAGCCGACGGTCAGCTGGCCCGGCTTCAGGCACGGCTGGATCCTGCATCAGCCAGTCCACAAGTGCCTCAAGCGACTGCGGCAAAGGCGCAAGCGGCGCTTCAGTCACGACTGGTGGTGGCGCATTCGACCCGGAAAACCTGGGTTCTTCAGCCGTTACAAGCGGATCAACGGGCTTTGCGGCACGGCCCAACCACGGCTGCG
Organism: Sphingomonas paucimobilis; assembly: GCA_945860425.1. Taxonomy (GTDB): domain Bacteria; phylum Pseudomonadota; class Alphaproteobacteria; order Sphingomonadales; family Sphingomonadaceae; genus Aquisediminimonas; species Aquisediminimonas paucimobilis_A. The sequence continues at coordinate 2,287 of CAMAQU010000049.1, read as the reverse complement.
GCGCGTCCTCCACCAGCGTGTCGACGCCCATATCATCCCACCAGCGCAGGGCGGCCGCGACAAAGCGCGGATCGGTTGGAACGGGCATTTGCATCACAACGTGCCTTCAACCCCCATAAATCTAGTTGGTCAACAGCAAAGGCTTCGCTATCTGCCAGTCAGACACATTGTCGCGCTAAAGCGCACCAGGGCCAAGAAGGAGATATTGGGGCCATGAGCGAACGGGAATCGATGCCGTATGATGTTGTGATTGTTGGGGGCGGGCCAGCGGGTCTGTCGGCGGCGATCCGGCTGAAACAGCTCAATGCCGATCTTGCGGTCTGCATTTTGGAAAAAGGGTCAGAAGTCGGCGCACATATTTTGTCGGGCGCAGTCTTCGATCCCAAAGCCATTGATGAGCTTTTGCCAGATTGGCGGGATATGGGCTGCCCGATGGCAGATGTTCCGGTGACGGAAAATCATCACTGGGTCATGTCCTCCACCGGCCACATGGCGGTTCCGCATCTCTTCACGCCCGGCTGGATGCACAATAAGGGCACTTATACCGGCTCGCTCGGTAATCTCTGCCGCTGGCTCGCGCAACAGGCCGAAAATCTGGGCGTTGAAATTTTCCCCGGTTTCCCAGCAGCCGAAGTCCTCTTCAATGAGGATGGATCGGTTAAGGGCGTCGCCACGGGCGATATGGGCATTGCCCGCGATGGCAGCCAAAAATCCGATTATCAGCCAGGCATGGAACTCCACGCCAAATACACCCTGTTTGCCGAGGGCGCGCGCGGACACCTGACCAAGCAACTCAAGACCCGCTTTGATCTGGAGCGGGATTGCCAACCGCAAGTCTATGGCCTTGGCATGAAGGAACTCTGGGATATTGACCCAGACAAGCATGAGCCCGGCCGTGTGATCCACACGCAGGGCTGGCCGCTGACGGAGAGCGACAGCTGGGGCGGTGGCTTCCTCTATCATCAGGCGAATAATCAGGTCGCGCTCGGCTTTGTCGTCGCACTGGATTATAAAAATCCGCACCTCTTCCCGTTTGAAGAATTTCAGCGGTGGAAACAGCATCCCGAAATTCGCAAGATTCTGGAAGGCGGCAAGCGCGTCTCCTACGGTGCGCGCGCCATTAACGAAGGCGGCTGGCAATCCGTGCCAAAGCTGGCCTTCCCCGGCGGTGCATTGATCGGCTGTTCAGCTGGCTTTGTGAACGTGCCGCGCATCAAGGGCAGCCATACGGCCATGAAATCCGGCATGTTGGCCGCTGACAGCATTGTGGCCGCCATTGCCGCTGGCCGTGCGCATGATGAAATTGCCGACTATCAGGCAACGCTCAATGACAGCTGGATCGCCAAGGAGCTAAAGCTGGTCAAAAATGCGCAACCCGCCGTTGCCAAATATGGCAATGACTATGGCACGATTTTAGCGGGCATCGACATGTGGATGCGCACCCTGAAAATGGGCCTGCCCATCACGATGAAGCATCATGCCGATCATACGCAGATTGGCCGTAAGGATTTGTATCGGCCAATCGATTATCCAAAGCCGGATGGGGTGATCAGCTTTGACCGTCTGTCTTCGGTGTTCCTCTCAAACACCAATCATGAAGAAGACCAGCCCTGCCATTTGCAGCTGAAAGATCCGTCGGTTCCCGTTGAGATCAACCTGCCGCTCTATGATGAACCCGCGCAGCGTTATTGCCCGGCCGGCGTCTATGAAATCGTTGGCAAGGACGATGGCCAGCCCCGGTTGCAGATCAACGCGCAAAATTGCGTCCATTGCAAAACCTGCGACATCAAGGACCCGACCCAGAATATCAACTGGGTCACACCGGAGGGCGGCGGTGGCCCCAATTACCCGAATATGTAGCGCCTTAATCTTCGCGCTGCTTGCGGGCAGCGCGACCGCGCGCATGCCCGAGCGATCAGCGCTGCTGGCCTATATTCAGGCCCGCAGCGATGCCGCCGAGGGGGCAAGTGAGACAGCGCTTTCGGCCTATGCGGCAGCTCTACGGGCCGAGCCGGGCAATGATCTGATTGCAGCCAGAGCCTATCGCGAAGCTGTTGCCTCTGGCGACCGCGCGCTTGCCCTTGCATCGGCACGTCAGCTTGAAAAATTGAACAAGCTCCCCGCGGATGCCAATTTACTGCTGATCGGCAGTCACTTGCAGGCGCGCGACGTTGCAGGTGCGCAGGCGATCCTTGCCAAGCTGGAAGCAGAAAAACAGTTTGAGCAACTTCTGCCCGTTATCCGCTGCTGGGTCGGCATCGCCGCGCGCAATCCACTTGCTCCAGAG
>CAMAQU010000048.1 GCA_945860425.1 Sphingomonas paucimobilis | reverse complement strand
CAGATCGTTGGACAGGTTGAGGCCGATGCAAAGGCAGGGCGTATTTCCTACAATTCCCCATTGGGTAAGGCCTTGATTGGCCGCAGCGTGGATGATGAGATTGAAGTGACCGTTCCTTCGGGTGACAAATATTACCAGGTCGCCAAGGTCGAATTCATCTGAACCTCCAGAATATTCCATCCGGATTTGCCGTGCGCATGATTGCGCTGAGCACGGCTGTCGCTTGGGTGGTGCAAATTCTCTTTTTACCGTTGGATTCAATTGCGTTTCTGGGTGGTTTTGTTCCCGCGCGCATGTCCCAGAATATCCCAGAGCTTAACCTGATCCCTGCATTTTTGACGCCTTTGACGGCAACATTCCTGCATGGAGATATTCTTCATCTGTCGATGAACCTGCTGACATTCTGGTTTTGCGGAAAAATTGTGGAACGGTTCATCGGGACGTCTGGCCTGATCCTGCTCTATGTGGCCGGGGCTTATGCATCAGCGGGTCTCCATTATCTGGTGAACATGCAGGATATGCAGCCGATGATCGGGGCCAGTGGCGCTATTTCAGCGGTTGTGGGTGCCTATGCCCTTCTTTTCAGCACCAGTGAGGCGCGGCGCATTGGTCCAATTCCGGCGGAATGGGTTCGGGCGCTTTGGCTGGCAGCCGGTTGGGTCGGCGTGCAATGGCTGATTGGCATCGCTGGTGCAGCATCGGGTTACAACATCGCTATCGCCGCCCATATTGGTGGATTCTTTGCAGGCCTATTACTGGCTAAACCGCTTTTGCGTCGGCGCTTCTCTAACAGCGCGGTCTAGCTGGCGACCTTCGCCAGCCCCCGCGACAATTGCAGCACGCCGTTGAGGCGAGATTTGGGATCATTCCACGCCCTCTGGATGCTCAGCTTCATATCAGGCCGCAATTTGGCCGTTTCGCCCAAGCGCGCAACATAAGCGAGCAGCCCTTCAGGCTTGGGGAAGTTATCATTCCAGAAGGAGACGAGCGCCCCGCGCGGGCCAGCGTCAATTTTTGCAATATGCGCGGCGCGTGCATTCAGTTTCACCTCAATCAGCGTCAGCAGATTTTCAGTTTCTTCCGGAAGCGAACCAAATCGGTCGATCATTTCCGCGCCAAAGGCCTGAATTTCTGCCGCCGCCTGCAATTCATTCAATCGGCGATACAGGCCCATGCGCAAATCAAGATCTGGCACATAGGTATCGGGAATGAGCACGGGCGCATCGACAGTAATCTGCGGCGAAAGGTCACGCAGACGCTCTTGGCGTAACCCGCCCGCCTTTGCCTCCATGATCGCTTCTTCCAGCATGGACTGGTAAAGCTCAAAGCCCACTTCGCGGATGTGGCCTGATTGTTCATCGCCCAGCAAATTGCCAGCACCGCGAATATCGAGATCATGGCTGGCCAGCTGGAAGCCAGCGCCAAGGCTGTCGAGATCAGACAGAACCTTAAGCCGCTTTTCCGCCGTATCGGTTAGCAAGCGGTTGGGTGCTGTTGTCAGATAAGCGTAGGCGCGTGTTTTGGATCGTCCAACGCGCCCGCGCAGCTGATACAGCTGGGCAAGGCCGAAACGGTCGGCGCGATGGATGATCAGCGTATTCGCGCTTGGGATATCCAATCCGCTTTCAATGATCGTAGTAGATACCAGAACATCATATTTCTTGTCGTAAAAGGCCGACATGCGGTCTTCGACATCGCCGGGCGCCATTTGGCCATGCGCGACGACATATTTCACCTCGGGCACCTCTGTGCCCAGAAACTCCTCAATATCGGGCAAGTCCGAGATCCGGGGCGTGACGAAGAAGCTCTGCCCGCCGCGATAATGCTCGCGCAGCAAGGCCTCGCGCAACACGATCTTGTCCCAAGGCATCACATAAGTGCGCACCGCCAGACGATCGACCGGCGGTGTTTGAATGACCGAAAGCTCGCGCAGGCCCGACATCGCCATTTGTAGCGTGCGCGGAATTGGCGTTGCGGTGAGTGTTAGCACATGGACATCGGCCTTTAAGGTCTTGAGCCGCTCTTTATGGACAACGCCAAAGCGCTGTTCTTCATCCACAATGACTAGGCCCAGGCGTTTGAATTCCAGCCCCTTTGACAAAAGGGCATGGGTGCCAATGACAATGTCGATACTGCCATCGGCCAGACCTTCGCGTGTCGTCTTGGCCTCTGCTGCCCCAACAAGGCGGGACAATCTGCCGATTTGCAGGGGGAAGCCCTGAAAGCGGTCCACAAAATTCTGATAATGCTGCCGGGCCAGCAAGGTGGTTGGGCAGATGAGCGCCACCTGAAAACCGGACATGGCGGCAATAAACGCCGCTCGCAGCGCGACTTCAGTTTTGCCAAACCCAACATCGCCCACAACGAGGCGATCCATTGGTTTGCCGGCGGACAAATCCTCCACCACATCGCTAATGGCGCGATCCTGATCATCGGTTTCCTGATAGGGAAAGCGATTGACGAAGGCGGCATAAGCGCCGGGATCGGCCTCCGCAATTTCGCCAGGACGCAGGGCGCGCAGGGCGGCTGTGGCGATAAGCTCACCGGCAATTTCCCGGATACGCTCCTTCATCCGGGACTTGCGGCGCTGCCAAGCTTCCCCGCCCAGGCGGTCGAGGGCCACGCCCTCACTCTCGCTACCATAGCGAGAGAGGACGTCGATATTCTCGACGGGCACATAAAGCTTATCCCCGCCGGCATAGCTCAGCGCCACGCAATCATGCGGCGCCCGCGATACGGGAATTTGCATCAGCCCTTCATAGCGGCCGATGCCATGTTCTGTGTGCACGACCAGATCACCGGGGGACAGGGTCGCCAACTCTGCCATGAAGGCATCTGCAGATTTTTTGCGCTTGGCCCGCCGGACAAGACGGTCGCCCAAGACATCCTGCTCGGTCAGCAAGGCTAGTGTGGGCGTTGTAAAGCCGTGATCGAGCGGAACGACGACAAGGGCGATCCGGACTTCGCCGTCTCGATCCCGCGGTGCGCCAATAAACCCTTGGGCTTCTTGCCAGCTGTCCAGCTGAACGGCGCGGTCCATTCCGTGATCCGCCAAAAGGCCGGTCAGCCGCTCCCGCGATCCGCGTGTATAGCAGGCGAGCACCATGCCCTTTCCAGCATGGGCCAAGCCCGCGGCATGCCCCGCAAGCGCGTCATAGACATTATCGCCCTTGGTGCGCTCCGGCGCAAAATCGCGCGGGCCGTCTATGCCAAAATCGATGACCGTGTCTGTCGGCGGCTCATGAAATGGCGTCGCCAGATGGATGGCCTTATCTAAAAGGGCGGCATCCCATTGCGTGCGGGTGAGGTATAAGGCGTCGGGCGCAAGGGGACGATAACTGCCCGGCTCAGCAGATTGGGCGCGCTCGCGGTTGCTGAAATAATCGGCAATGGCGTCGAAGCGCCCCAAAATAGCGCCATCGACGCCATAATCGCGCACAATGAGCGGGTCTGGGCCAAGATGGTCAAATAAGGTGACCAGCTTATCCTCGATCAGCGGGAGCCAATGATCCATCCCGGCAAGGCGGCGGCCTTCGGAGACAGCCTGATAGAGCGGGTCACCCGTTGCCGTTGCGCCGAACAGGTCGCGATAACGGGTGCGGAACCGCTTAATCCCGTCTTCATCGAGCAATGCTTCGGATGCCGGTAACAGGGTGAAGCCTTCATCGACCCTGCCAATGGTGCGTTGATCGGCTGGATCAAAAGCACGGACGCTTTCAATCTCATCGCCAAAGAAATCGAGACGCAGGGCGTGTTGAAGGCCAGACGGGTAAAGATCAACCAACCCACCGCGCACCGCAAATTCGCCGGCATCGGCAACGGTGTCGGTGCGGACATAGCCATTGGCCTGCAACAATTCTGCTAGTCGATCCCGGTCAATGCGCGCGCCGGGGGCAAGATGGGCGGTCAGCTGGCGGATGCGAAAAGGCGTCAAAACCCGCTGTGCCGCTGCATTGGCCGTTGTCAGAACAAGCTGAACCTTATCGGTGCGGTGTTGCAGCGCCGCCAGTGTCGCCAGTCGTTCTGATGTCACCCGAAGGGACGGCGATGCCCGGTCATAGGGCAGGCAATCCCAAGCGGGGAATGTCAGAACCTCAATTTCAGGCGCAAACCAAGTGGCGGCATCGGCCAATGCCCGCATCGACAGTTCGTCTGGCGCAATGAAAACAGCCCGACCCTGCGCTGCGCGGGCAAGATCGGTCATCAACCAAGGTAGAAACCCAGTTGGCGCCCCCGCAAGTGTCAGGGGGGACGTGGACTTTAAGATGCGGGAAAGGGCAATCACTCTGGTATCCGAATAAAGTCCAGCTTTTGAAAGCGATCCATCATCGCGCCTTGCCAGCGTTCAGGAACGGGGATGGTCTGCATGGCCCAGCCAATGATATCGACATCTTGCTCTTCCAACAGGTCTTCAAACCAATCCATTTCGGCCGCCGCCCAATGGGCAGACTGCGCGTCGAAAAAGCCACCAACCATATAGTCAGCCTCCCGCGTGCCACGGTGCCATGCACGGAATTTCAGTCGCTTCAATCGAACTTCGTCTGTCATGGATTCAACGCCAATTGGCCGACAGGCATTGTGACGTACCCGCAAGCTAGGTTAAGAGCGTGCGAGATAGCCATGCGACCAGAACTTCTCAACCCGATCTTTGCCGAAGTAACGGCACTCAAAGGTATAGGGCCGCAATTGGCGCGGCCGCTGGAGCGGCTTGGCTTAGCAAAACTGGTCGATATCCTGTTCCATTTGCCGGTTGGATATGTGGATCGTCTGCGCATAGATGCTCTGGACGCGGCCTATGCGGGGCAAGTGGTGACGGTGGAGGTCACGCCGCAGGATTATCGGGCGAGTGCGGGCAGGGGCCCTTTACGCGTCTGGGCACAGGATAAGGCGGGCAATATGGTTGCCCTCATCTATTTCGGCGGAAACCCCGGCTGGGCAAAGAAGCAGCTGCCTTTGGGTGAGGCGCGCCTGATTTCGGGAAAGCTGGAAAGCTATGGGCAGGATTTACAGATCGTCCATCCCGATTATGTCCTAAAGCCTGAAGACGCAGACGGCTTACCGGAGCGCGAACCTGTTTATCCGCTGTCGGATGGCCTGACAGGTCGGCGGCTGCTCCAATTGGTGACGCAAGCCTTAGACCGTGCCCCCGATCTGCCCGAATGGATTGAGCCGTCTCTCTTTGCGCAAAAGGGTTGGAAAGGCTGGAAAGAAGCGCTCTTTGCCATTCATCAGGATCCGTCCGATGCCTTGGCGCGAGAGCGACTTGCCTATGATGAGGTTTTTGCCAATCAGCTTGCGCTGATGCTCGTTCGCGCCTCTTCGCGTCGGCGGCGCGGGCGTCCTCTGTCCGGCGATGGTCGGCTCCGTGGGATGCTGAACCTGCCCTATGCGCTCACGGGCGCGCAGCGCCGGACGATTGCGGAAATAGAAGGCGATCTGGTCCAATCTATCCCCATGGTGCGGCTGCTTCAGGGCGATGTTGGGGCGGGCAAGACGATGGTGGCGCTCCATGCGATGCTGTGTGCTGTTGAAGCAGGGGCGCAGGCGGCGATGCTTGCACCGACGGAGATTTTGGCGCGCCAGCATTTTGAAACGCTCCAGCGCCAGTTGGCGGGACTTCCGATCAATCTTGCGATCCTGACCGGCCGGGATAAGGGCCGCGCGCGCGAGGCCACCCTGATGGGGCTTGCCGATGGAAGCATCGACATATTGGTCGGCACGCATGCCATCTTTCAAGAAGCGGTCAGCTACAAAAAACTAGGTTTGGCGGTGATTGATGAGCAACACCGTTTCGGCGTTGCGCAGCGGTTGTTGCTGACCCAAAAGGCAGAGGTTCCGCCGCATCTTCTGGTGATGACGGCGACCCCCATTCCGCGCACGTTGACGCTCTCCAACTATGGCGAGATGGACGTGAGCAGATTGGATGAGATGCCCCCCGGTCGACAACCCATCGACACCCGCGTGATGTCGGTTGAGCGGATGGATGAAGTGATTGAGGGCCTATCCCGCCATATTGGAAGAGGGGGGCAAGCCTATTGGGTCTGTCCGCTGGTTGAGGAAAATGAGGAAAGTGACCGCGCGGCAGCAGAAGCTCGGTTCGATGTTCTCAAGCTGCGCTTTCCGGGGAAGGTTGGGCTGGTTCATGGCCGAATGAAGGGGCCTGAAAAGGATGCCGTGATGGCCGCTTTCGCCAGTGGCGCCTTATCCGTTCTTGTCGCCACCACCGTGATTGAAGTGGGCGTAGATGTGCCCAATTCTACCTTGATGATCATTGAGGAGGCAGAGCGGTTTGGCCTTGCCCAATTGCACCAATTGCGCGGCCGTGTAGGTCGGGGGGATCAGAAATCCGTTTGCCTGTTGCTGCGTGGATCGAGTCTGAGCGAAACAGCGCGTGCACGTCTGGCCCTGATGCGAGAAACCAATGATGGGTTCCGGATTGCTGAGGAAGATTTGCGGCTGCGCGGTGCAGGTGAAATTTTAGGAACGCGCCAATCCGGGGAAGCGGGCTTTCGCCTTGCAACGCCAGAGCAAGTTCATGGCCTGATCGCTGCAGCGACGGACGATGCCCGTCTGCTTGTGGATCGGGATGGCGGGCTTGCCAGCGCACGCGGGCAGGCAGCACGGATCGCGCTGTATCTATTTGAACGCGATGCCGCCGTTGCCTTGATTAAAGCCGGTTAGGCTCAGCCTGCCACCAGCAAGCCGTGGCGCTTTTTGCCAAGGCTGATCTTCACTTCGCCCCTGACGGCAATGCTCATGTCGACAGCCGTGATGACGACATCATCTGCCTTCACCGCGCCTTCGGCGAGCTTGCGCTTACCTTCGCCGCGGGACGCGACAAATCCCAGCTCTACCAGTGCATCGAGAATGTCGATGCTGCCTTTCACGGTGAAGCGCGGGAGGTCGGTTCCGGCAGCGCCCTCTTCAAAGGTTTTCCGGGCAGTTTCGGCTGCGGCCTCGGCTGCGGTTTTACCCCGGCATAATTCCGTCGCTGCATTGGCGAGTGCGATTTTGGCAGAGTTAATCTCGCTCCCTTCCAAGGCTTCGTAACGCGCAATCTCTTCCAGCGGCAGATCGGTGAAGAGGCGCATGAAGCGGCCAACATCACGGTCGTCCGTATTCCGCCAGAATTGCCAATAGTCATAATGCGAGAGCTGGTCTTCATGGAGCCAGATGGCCCCCGAGACGGACTTGCCCATCTTCTGACCATCGGATCGTGTGATTAGCGGCGTCGTGACGCCATAAAGCTCTGCTGAATCGATCCTGCGCGAAAGTTCAATACCGTTGATGATATTGCCCCATTGGTCAGACCCGCCCATTTGGAGTCGACAGCCCGTGCGGCGCGACAGCTCCATAAAGTCATAGGCCTGAAGGATCATATAGTTGAATTCGAGGAAGGTGAGCGGCTGCTCCCGATCAAGGCGCAGCTTGACCGAATCAAACGTCAACATGCGGTTGATCGTGAAATGGCGGCCAACGTCGCGCAGCAATTCGATATAGCCCAGCTTATCTAACCAATCTGCGTTATTGACCATGATTGCATCGGTCGGGCCGTCGCCAAAGGTCAGGAAGCGCTCAAAAATCCGGCGGATGGATGCGATATTGCCGTTGATTCCATCGGTATCGAGCATCTTGCGGACTTCATCCTTGCCGGATGGATCCCCCACCTTGGTCGTCCCACCGCCGAGCAGAACAATCGGCTTATGTCCGGCCTGTTGCAGGCGACGCAGCAGCATGACCGACACAAGATTACCGACATGAAGCGAGGGGGCCGTCGCATCAAATCCCACATAACCCGGCACAATGGCGTCAGACGCCAGCTTATCGAGCGCGTCGGCGTCCGTAATCTGGTGGATGTAGCCGCGATCGGCGAGGGTGCGGAGCAGGTCTGATTGATAATGTGTCATGTCGATCTCTTAATGTGCCGCGCGCTTAGCAGGCGATGCACGGAATGAAAATGGCTGGAATGCCCTGAAGGAAAGCTCTGCTTGCCAATTGGGGCCAGGCCCGCCAATCCTAGGGTTATGTTGGACGTTCACGCCGATCTTCATCCCTACCCATCGATGCCCTGCTCGGTGCTCCATGCCATCAAGGTTGGCGTGCGCGTGGATGGGCAGATCCTCCACCTTGATTATCAGTTGATGGGTAAGGGTGACGCCTTGGCCGTCCCCGATGCGGAAGAGCCCGTGCGCGCCGACAATTTGTGGCAGAAAACCTGTTGCGAGGTGTTTTTGAAGGCGGCTGGCCAGAAGGGATATTTTGAGGTGAACCTGTCTCCCTCAACGCGATGGGCCTGTTATCATTTCTCCAGCTTTCGAGAGGGGATGGCAGATGCCACGATTGGCGCTGCGCCGGTGATCAAAACTGTGGCGGATGCGGCGGGTCTTCGGTTGCAGGCCGATATTGATTTGTCGATGCTGCCGTCAGATTTCGCCAATTCTGCCTTCACTCTCGCTTTGTCTTGTGTGGTGGAGGGCCGGGATGGGTCCAAATCTTTCTGGGCGCTTAATCATCCACCGGAAAAACCCGATTTTCATCATGATGATTGCTTTCAGCTGCAGATCGGGGCAGCGCTACGTCCATGAAGTTCGGGATAGATCGCCTGATTGCTGATGCCGCGCTCCGTCAGGAGCTTGCCGGTCGTCGTGTCGCGTTGCTGGCGCACCCAGCCTCTGTCACTGAAGATTTGACACACAGTCTTGATGGGCTGTCCCAATGCCCAGAAATCAAGCTGTCGGCGGCCTTTGGCCCCCAACATGGCCTGCGCGGCGATAAGCAGGACAATATGGTGGAATCGCCCGATTTCATTGATCCCAAACTCGGCATCCCGATCTTCAGCCTCTATGGAGAGGTGCGCAGCCCAACGCCGGAGATGATGGATAGCTTTGATGTGATCCTCATAGATTTGCAGGATCTTGGCTGCCGGATTTACACCTTCATCACAACGCTGCGCTACATCTTGGAAGCAGCGGCGAAGACGGGCAAATCCGTTTGGGTCTTGGATCGACCAAATCCCGCAGGCCGTCCCGTTGAAGGGCTCACACTGCGCGCGGGTTGGGAGAGCTTTGTTGGGGCAGGGGCAATCCCGATGCGTCACGGCCTCACCATGGGGGAGCTTGGCCTGTGGTTTATCGACACACTGAAGCTGAATGTGGATTACCGCATCGTGGAGATGGATGGCTATGACCCCAATGTCGGCCCCGGTTTCGGTTGGCCCATCGGGGATCGGGTCTGGATAAACCCCAGCCCCAATGCCGCCAATGTGAACATGGCGCGCGCTTATGCCGGCACCGTCATGGTCGAAGGCGCGACTTTATCGGAAGGGCGGGGCACAACACGCCCGCTCGAACTTTTCGGCGCGCCTGACATTGATGCCCGCGCTGTCATTGAGAAAATGGCCGACATGGCGCCGGATTGGCTGGCCGGATGCATTTTGCGCGATTGCTGGTTTGAACCGACCTTCCACAAGCATGTGGGCCGTTTGTGCAATGGCATTCACATTCATGCCGAAGGCCCGTCTTACGATCATGCGGCTTTCAAACCCTGGCGGATTCAGGCGCTCGCCTTCAAGGCAATCCGCCTACTGTATCCGGATTATCCCATCTGGCGCGGCACAGATTTTAAGTATGAATATACCAAAGACGTCCTCGCCATTGACGTGATCAATGGTGGGCCGCTGCTGCGGGAATGGGTGGATGACCGCGCTGCAGTGCCGGGTGATCTGGATGCGTTGACGCTGCCAGATGAAGCCGCTTGGGTAGAGGAACGGCGGGCGTTCCTGCGCTATTAGAGCTTAATGCTTGCGCGTTAATTCCCGCATGGCATCGTCCAGCCCGTC